>JAUYPX010000010.1 GCA_030697505.1 Nanobdellota archaeon
TTTGTAAATATTCATGTGTCTCACCTCCTCTGGTGAGGCACATCACTTTGCCATGCAAAGTAGAATGTTTTCAAATAGAAAAAGCTAACGCCATTCATCCCACAGCTAAAGCAGTGGGATTTCTGGCTAGTTTATCTTAAATACGCGATTTTATGAGCAGAATCCTTTTTACCGATTAAAGTAAATTTTATTTGTTCCTTTTGCAAACCAAGATGCTGTACTAAATACTGCTTTATATCCCTACCATGCCCAGGATATTCATCATCAATAATTACTATTGAATCTTTGTCAACCTTTTCTTTCAATAACAGATAAAGCCCATAAGAGAATAATCTCAAAGCCAGATTTGTTTTATGTTTCTTTTGACATTGAGTGAAGATATTTTGTTTTATCTTTTTTGATATTCTGATGGAATATTGAATTTCATTGGAAGAAAAAGCAAGAATGGTATCCATGCTTGTATCTTCGGCCTTTCCAGACTGATCGATGGTAAAATGACGCATTTAATTATTGCCAAGGCTCTTATTTGAAAGATTATACTATCTACAGAAGATACTTTATATTAATGTAGTTCTTCCACTTTCTTCTCCACAAACAGATCATCCCTGATAAAAAAAGTAGAAAAGAAACCAAACGAATATTCTATCAAAAAACCCAGCACATACCTGGTTCCCGTGATGACCGGACTTACGCCGATCGCGCTGAACACATACACCCCGATCGCTTGTTTGATGCCCAATCCATTCACGGTCAAAGGGATAGAGTTACTTAAGGTTTCCAATCCGCTGACTAATATCAGAGTCAGCAGAGGGATATCAGTTTCCAGGGCTAAAAACATCGCCTTAGCAGATAATGCCAACACCATCATACGCACTAAGGTAAATACCATGTTCAGCAAAACCATGTCTTTATGTTCCTGCTCATAAGAGAAAAGCGTCTTACTAAAACCAGCAAAATGCCGAGCATACTTGCGCAAGATCCATTTCTTGATAAAATCCCGTGATCTTGAACTGAGCAGCAGCACGAAGAGCATCAGCATCAGAAATACATACAATACAAACGCAGTGATATGCTGGCCTTTCATGAAAGCAGAGACCGCGATGATCCCCAGGAGCATGGAGATAGTGACCGTGATCAGCTTATCTGTGACTACTGCCGCCACGCCTCGGCCGAGATTGATATTCTCCCCTTTCAGATAGTAGGAAAGAGAAAATTCCCCCAATCTTCCCGGAAAAATAAGCGAGGTTACCCTGCTGGCAAAAAAATATTGTATAAACCTTCTGGGATCAATCTTCTGCAGGGGATAAAATAAGATATACAGATTCATCACCGCAATGAATACGGAGACGATAAAAAAGAGATAGGCCAGTACAAGATATTTGAACTCAGTCGCTGCCAGTAACGACCAGATCTGTTTGATGCCGATAGTCCAGAAGAGAATTACCAGCAATAACGGCCCAAGGAAATATTTTATCACTCTGGGCCAGAACTTCAAAACAGAGGAGATATATTTCTGCATCTCACATCACACTTTCTCAACAATCACTGCTTCATTTCCTAAATACAACAACGCATAGGTTTTGTCACCAGTAAGTTTTGCTTCCATTTTCTTTCGGATCTTCCAATATTCAGCCGGATCGACCGGTATCCGCAATATTACCTTTCCGGCATCATGTTTCTGCAGGATGGTCATGATCTCATGCTCTTCCTGAGCGCACATATCTACAACTTTAAAAACGTTTTTGAAAAAATGACTTTGTATCTTTTTGTCGCCGGTAAAAAACACCGCTTTCCCTTCATCATATAATTCCGCGCCGGTTTCCTCAGACAACTCCGCCACTAGACCGGCCTTCACTGCCGCCGGATCGGCTTCGTAGAGATATTCACCCAGCTGATCTGTCTCTTCAAGCGTAGAATTCTCGTCAGAACACAATCTTTCCTTTCCCGGAAGGATGACTGCGCTTCTTTCGCATTTTTGCAGATCGCCAAAATACAGAGTCAGCCGATTCAAAGCCCCATCAATCGACAGATACTCCCGCTCGCAGTCAAAAGGTATTTCCGTAATCTGCGGCGGGAATTCAATGGCGATATTTTCCGTAAGTGCTCGATATTTCTTCAACAGCTCAGGGATATTAGGTTTGATGGTAGCTACATTGCGCTGCCGCTCTTCCGGTGAGCGTTCCGGATCGCAGAAAACAATTTCTACATCCTTTAATTGGGCAATGACTTTCTCGGAAAGCGCATCTCCAGGAATGAATTCAATGTTCTTCCATCCCAGGATCTTAGCATTCTTTTCCGCCAGCTTGATTTTCTCTGTATCAATCTCGATGGCGTATACTTTCTTGCAGGTTTTCGCAAAGGCAAAACTCTGGAAGCCGATGCCGCAGCCGATATCAACGATCGTCTTGCACTTCAATCGCTGCGCCCGGTATTCCGCAGCCAGTTCATGGGTAGCCCAGCGGATATCTTCATCTCGATAATGCAGCTTTTTCGCTTTGGAATGTTTGGATAATGCTTTTTTGCTAGCCGCCATGCTAGGATGATTATAAGTATATTTTTAAGGGTTTCCAAACCAAAAAGAAAAAACATCAGCAGGATATGCCGGCTCTGTAGAAAAAGTAGGTTAGCATCATCAGGTCAAAGCTACTCCAATAACATTTCGAGCTGACAAGAGGGAAGTCCCTTACGGGGAACGTCAGCCATAAAAGAAAAAAGGCACAGCTTTGAAGATGCTAACCCGAACGAAGTGAGATTTTCTACAGAGCAGGATATGCCCCAACATTTATATAGCTAAACCCTACTTTGCAGACAAAAATCTTTGGAGATCGAAGAGCATGAGTTATTTAGAAACAAAATATAAGGATCATCTCTATCTAGTTTTTCGCGTAGGTATGGGTGCATTATTTTTTATGTTTGGAGTGCAGAAATTATTCGGATTGTGGGGTATGCCCGGCGGAGCGGCTGCTTTTGGAACTTTAGTCTGGTTTGCTGGTGCTGCTGAACTTTTAATTGGTATGGCTGTAGCCTTAGGTATTTTTACTCGGCTTGCTTCTCTCTTTGGCGTGGTCGAGATGGCAGTAGCCTATGTCCTGGGACACGCTATGGTAGCCGGATGGAATCCTGCAGTTAATATGGGAACACCTGCTCTCTTATTTCTACTGGCATTCTTGGTAACCCTGGCCTATGGCGCAGGAAAAGCTAGTTTGGAACGAAAAGTGATGGGAAAAGAGATGTTCTAAGTTTTTTTTATTTATTTTTCTTAATTTCTCATAAACCCCAGAAAACTTCTTAAACCCATACTTCTTCTCTAAAATATATGTCTTACAAAAACGCACCGCATTTTTTGGAAGGCCCAAAAATCGCTGAAGGTGATTTTTGATGCCTAAGAAGGAAACTATCGTAGTATTCAGCGCCCATTCTGATGATTTTGTGATCGGTGCTGGCGGAACTATCGCTAAATACGCTCAGGAAGGAAAAAAAGTACTAGCTATTGTGCTTTCCTACGGAGAAAAATCCCATCCCTGGCTGAAGCGCAAAGTAGTCAAAAGCATGCGCGCCAAAGAGACGAAAGAAGCTTCAAAACTGCTGAAATGCAAATCTATTTTTTTTGACCTGAAAGAAGGAAAATTCCGGGAAGGATATCAAGAAGCAAATCTGCAGGAAACCTTGCTGAAAATCATCGAAAAAGAAAAACCAAGCAAAATATTCACCCACAGCCATGAAGATCCGCATCCAGACCATAGAGCGGTGCATCAGATCACCTTAGAAGTGTTTGAAAAATTATCGCACCAGCCAGAATTATATATGTATTCAATCTGGAATCCGGTCTCCTTCAAGACTCACTATCCTTCCCTGTACGTGGACATCAGCAAGACTTTCTCCTTGAAATTGAAAGCGCTCTGGAAATTCAGAAGCCAGAAAGTGCATGTCTCTTATCCCTTCATCCTGCTCATGTATAAAGCTATCAAAGACGGATTCAAGATGCGCGCCCGCTTCGGAGAACACTTTTTCAGGATAAAATGAACCAAAGAAAAGATGATAAAAGAAGTAAATATTTTGTAATTGCGCCAACGGCGGTGCGACGGTCAAAACTTCGTTTTGCCCTACTTGACAGCCCGGAGGGCGTGTCCCCAGTCAAGCCGCACGCCATGGCGCAAGACGCGACAGGGGTTGCTCCCTACGGGATGTCGCGTAGGACAGGAACTGTCCGTCTTGCCGCCAAGGAGGCGTGCTTTGTAATGATTAAATCACGACTAAATTCATCATCACTCTCTCAAAAATGAATAAACCAAAATTACTCATAGTGGCCGACACCTATTATCCTAAGGTAGATGGAACCCTCAAGTTCATTGAGGAATTTCTGAAACGCTCCCAAGATGCCTTTGAGATATCCTTGTTAGTTCCCGATTACGGCACCCACAAAGGAAAAAAAGTTACTTACATCGAAGTCTCCAAAATCTGGAAAGTGTCCGGCTATGCCAACCTGAAATTCTCCCCTTCAAATATCAAAAAGATGAAAACCGCCATCCAGGAAGCGGACCTGATCTTTATCCAAGGCCCGGCCTTGCTCAGCTATGCCAGCATCTATTATGCGCGAAAGTACAATAAAAAGATATTTTTCTACACTCATACCTTAACGTGGGAACTGTTTGAAAAATTCTTTCCCGGCCTTTTCAAAAAACCGATCTCCTATCTTATCAAAAGACTATCTATCTCCATGTACAACCGCTGTGATGAGATCCTGGTGCCTTACCATGAATTAAAAGAACATCTGCAGGAGCAAGGAGTAGAGACGGAGATCACCACCGCCAGATTGGGAGTAGACATAGATATTTTCAATCCCACTGCAGACAAGCGCGCCAGCAAAGAAAAGATCCATCTTGATCCTGATAAAAGAGTCATCGGCTATGTAGGAAGGATTTCCAAGGAGAAAAACACGCAGCTCTTGCTGGAAGCGTTCCAAAAAATAGAGGAACAGGACAACATCACCTTGCTGATGGTCGGCGACGGACCGGAAAAGCAGACCAAGGAATTAAAGAAACTGAAAAACTGCAAAGTGATTGGTTTTGTCTACAATGTGCAGGATTACTTGAAGGCCATGGACGTTTTCGTCATGCCCAGTCTTACTGAGACCACTTCCTTAGCTACGTTAGAAGCCATGTCTACCGGGCTGCCGGTGATCGCGACGAGAGTGGGATTCATCAAAAGCTATATCATCAAAAACCATAATGGCCTTTTCTTTCCCCGTAACAGTTCCAGCATGTTGTCGGTGAAAATTTCAAAATTATTGAAAGATCGGGAATATCGTGAACGCCTGGGGCAGAACGCCAGAAAAACTGTCGCTTACGGCTTTTCCTGGGAACGATCCATTAACAGGATCAAACGGATATTGTTGAAACGATATTATCATTGAGAATTCTACAATTTTTCTTTCAATTTTCTTAAAATCTGCTTTTTTCACCAGTGTCCTGAGAAGCGAAGCTTCTGGGATGCAAGAAATTAAGAAACTACTTAATTTCTGCACTGAAATCCGGTAGTTTCCTGATTTCATGTGCCAATAAAGTAGTTTCTTTATTGTGCATATTTCACGGGTGGTGAATCAGTGATTTCACCTAGGCTGGAAAAAGCAGGGTCGGAAAACCGCCCTGAGCGAAGCGAACATGCATGAAATTTGAAAACTATCAAATTTCAGCACTGAAAACTAATCGTTGCAAGAAAAGTGAAAGCTATCACTTTTCTGCACAGGAAAGAAATCTTTGTTTCTTTCCTTGTGTTAGTTTTCATGTGCGACCAGTCTATTGACTGGTCGTGGGCGGTTTTCTTTGACTGTTGCCTTCAGAATACATTTATAAGTCTCAAAAATTTCTTTTCTCTATGTACAAAAAGAGTACAGGTAGAGTTAGAGGTATTTCTAGTTCTCGAGGGCAGATCACGGTATTTATGATTTTAGGATTATTGATTTTGTTTGTATTCATTTTTGTGTTCAGTCTCAGCGCAGGCATCAAGAAAAGCCAGCTCCAAGATATCCAGGAAAAAACATTAACCAAGTCGTTCAAAAAAGAGGCTTTGCGTATTTTTGTGGAAGATTGCCTTATTGATGAGTTGGAAACAGGCTTAGTGATTATCGGAAAGCAGGGAAGATTATGGAGCGATCAGCCTGGCGGAACCAGAAACTTTGAAGAAGGGCTTTCAGGAATAAATGCCGGTAATGATAGGGTATTTTACGGCATAATCCGCGATCCTTATCTCGAATATGAGAATGCCTACCCTTGCAGCAATGAGTCCAGTCCTGATGAATTCTGCCAATACTCCTATCCCGACACTAAAGTTGGTTTCGGTTCATTAGAATTACGAAGCAGCACTATTCAGAGCGATTTGCGCAGATATCTCTTGAATAGGACCGTCTGGTGTGTTTCAGAATTCACCAGAAATAATATTTCCAGCAGCGCGGTGCTTGAGTCACAGGAAATCAATCTCGATCTAGGAATCCACGACCACGGCATTGATGTGAAAGTCAATTATCCCCTGAAGTTAAGCTTAGGGAATGAAGAATTTTTTCACTTGTCGCAATTTGATTTCTTTTACCCGACCAGGTTTAAGGCTTTGCTCGATACTGCAGTCAGCTACCCCCTACGCATCGATTGGCAGTATGTCGATTTTAGTTACAATAAGAGCACCTTAGAGAATACTTCTTTCGCGTATGGAAATGAAGTTGATATACAAAATGGAAATTGTTCACCTTTCAAAAATTATTTCTTCTGCCAGCAGGCTTTGTTTTCTGAACAATATGCGTCGTTAGGAGTAGAGATGATTCGGCAACCCCTGCCTAATGGCGATGATGTGTTCATCTTCAAATCCCCCAGTGTCTTGAATTCGCCGGAATTATATACATATCAATTTGCACGGCAAAATAGGCCGCCGGCATTGGATTATGTGCATAGGTTAGAGTGTCCTGCGGCAGGGTATGATTATGTGGTGATTAAAGGTGACCCAGAATTAGGAATAATCAATTTCACGCTTTCTGCGTCTGATCCTGATGAAGACAAAGTCAGTTATAATATCCTTAGCGATGATCTCGGCAATTCTGAGGGACAGGATTATGTGCGTACAGAAGTTGCAGGACGAAAAGAACCATATACTATCCGCGCCTATGCGCGTGATCAGCATAATGTGCAGGATTGGCAGAACGTCCGTGTATTGGTCGATAGGCCTTTAGAATTAGACGTTTCTTTGTTTATGCCCTACAAATTTAGAACTTCAGATGGTAATGTAAAAGATTATAGTGGAGCTGACGGAATCTTTCCGATAAGCGGGACCTATTTAGTCTCCATAGAAGATCCAAGCTTTCTGAAAGTGGTGTTTCCAGAAACTTCTTATGCGCCGCCATCGTCATATTCGCAGGAGATCAGATTGACCTATTCTAACAAGAATGGGACCGGAACAGAAAATTTTGATTACAAAATCCCAGAGGGATTGCAGATCGTCGGAAATCAAGGGTGTTTCAGTTTCCCGGGAGGAAGTTCAAAATCGAAAGATTGTACCTTGACAGGGTATAAGGATGATATCTCTGCTTGGAGTAAATTGTTTACGGGCGTATTCAATAATTTTAGAGAAGTTACTGAAAAAGGAGAACTCAATCTTTCATTTAACGCCCAATATTGTGCTCGGTTCACTGAAGTAGAATCGGAAGTGATCAAAGTAGTGGTCAATGAATGTGTGCCGCATAGAAATCCTGGACATCCCTGGGCTTATCCAAATCACAATTTGAAATATGATAATTTTAATTTTAATACTCTCCAAGGAGAATGTGTAGCAGATGAAAATGGGAAATGTGTAGAAGAAGAGATCAATCCCTTTGAAGCGACACACAGCTGTTGCATAGGGGTGGCAGAAAATCCTAACGATTGGCAGATTGCCGATGCAGATCATCCTAAGCCTTGCTTTGTCAATCCTGAGCCGGGGTGTTATGGCCAAGTCCGATCCACAAAATTTTCCGGCACGCCGTACACTTCTTTAAAACCAGGGTATGTACAAGAAGTCCAACAGCAATTCTGCAGTGGAAATCGCGGCAATACCTGTGATGGAGCATTTAAGAATAAACTTATGGATGGAACATTGATCTGCGGCCGTCCGGGACAAACTGGCTGCAGCGATGATATCGATCTGAAGTGCGCAGGCCTTTTTGCTTTCGGGTATGTGGGGGAAGAAGAAAATAAGGGCTGGTGTCATGGAACCTTCGGTTGTTCTGATTTCTGCCAAAAACCGGTGGCATACACGGGACCTTCTACGCAGGAAAAAGTCTTTGATATCAATGCTATAGCGCTACAAGAAGAAGCTCTTGATGAATCTTTTATCCCCTTTAGCTGCGGCTGCACGGCAGAAGGACAGCTCTGCGACCGCAATTTTGATGGAAAATTCAATGGAGTTTGCCAGGCCGACAATAGTTGTTTAGGGGAGGCGTAGAAAGAAAATTTTTATCATTTTTATCGTCTTCATCTCTGGCAACCATCGAAAAATTTTAACGATTTTTCGGGGTTCTCTGAAAATCGTTGTTTTCCGATAACATTTATAAAGATAAAGTTATTGTATTAGGCTAGAGTATGATGTTGAAAAAAAGAGGGTTGTTTTTAGTAGTTTTAGTGTTGCTTCTAGCAGTTTACGCATCTTTTTCCGTTCTTGCAGAGACCAGCGGTTGTTATGTCTATCCACAAGGCAGTGAAGACTTCTATTGCGTCCCCGGAGTCCTGGATACGGAAGCGGAAACTGATTGCAGTCAACATGCTGATTGTGATTTAAATCAATACTTTGTAGCAGAATCGACCTGCGCAGAGTTTAATGAGTGTCAGGAAATCACTTGCAGCGCGGATTGTCAGCTGCATGCGCGCGGCGTTTGTGCTCAGCTTGGCGGAGCGGAAGTCCCTCAAGATCAATTTTCCTACTGGTGTTCTCCTGGTTGTTGTAAAGTTGATACTTTCTGCAGCTTCAACCTGAACAGGTACCAATGCCAGAAGGAAGCCACTAATCGAGGGGTCCCTCTTTCCAATATTGTGTATGATAATAGCTTAGGCATGAGCACTGCGCAATGCAACCAGCTTTATTGCGGGGTTCAATTGGCGCCTGGCAGCCTAACCGGATCGGTCGCTGATAAAAATAATGCGCCTCTGGCAAATGTAGAAGTTTCTTTACAGGGAACGGCTCAGAAAACCACCACTAATGCAAAGGGGGCATATTCTTTTCCTTCACTCAATCCGGGCACATATTTGGTGAAAGCAACAGCATCAGGATATATCTCTTCAGCATTTGAACTTGTTTTACCGTCAGGAAAGCAGGAGGTCAAAAACATAATCCTCACTAAATCGTCTGGGGTCGGAACTTTACAAGGAACGATCAAAAATGTCAATCAGGTGGCGATATCTGGCGCTACTGTCTCTTGGACTGGGCCAAGCAGCGGCCAAATTGCAGCCGATGCAAATGGGTTGTATACGATCCCTAATCTTTTACCAGGCACTTATACAGCAACAGCAAGCAAGGTAGGGTACCGACCTTTACAAAAAGTAATTATTCTGGGAGAAGGTGTTTTTGAACTTGATTTTGAGTTAGTGAGTGCCACTTTCCAAGGCGTTAAAGGAGTTGCATACTTGGATAAAAATAATAATAAAAAATTTGATGCCGAAGACGAAAAAATATTCGGTGCAAAAATCCACATCGGCGGTATTTTCAAGGGCTTGTCGAAATATCCTGATGGAAGTTACGAGTTTTTTTTATCAGCAGGCGAATATAAAATTAGTGCTTCATACCAAGATTATAATGGTGATCAACAAGTTCTTATCAAAGAAGGATTGGGCTCAATAGTCGAGGTTCCTTTGTCAAAGTACATAGGCGAATGCAGTTTTGGCAATCCGCCCAAGGATGTGGCTCAGTTTTCCGCCAGCCATGTCAGAGGGAAAGAAGAAGTGCTTTTGCAATGGGCTAAGCCTTGCCCAGAAGTGCTCAACTATCAGATTACAAAATATGAAGGAGCTACACAGGTGGATATCTTTACCATCTCTGGAGCGGAATATGCGAAGCTTGACAGTAATGTAGAATGGGGTAAGTCGTATAAGTATGAGATTATCGCGACATATGACGGCGGAGTTCAATCAAAAAAACCAGCGATAACTTCGATAACTTTAGGTGACAAAGCTTGTGAAGAAAGATATGGGGAAACGACAGGATGGGATCTATTTTGTACGGCGGGAGTCACGGTTGAAAGGAAAAAAATCTGGACCTGTGATGAACAAAATAAATTAATTGTTTCTCAAGATTGTTCGCTTAGTGACGGAAATGGTGAAGTATATTTCTGTTCAGAAGTAGGACAGCATAATGCCATATGTAAAGATGCAGGAGTATGCAGTTTAGGGGCCGGGCCATTCGGCTTGTATTACTCGCGTAATGAATGTTACAATCCTGGAACGGGCGCTGCTCCTGAGCAAAGCGGAGCTGCGGCATATTGTTACTACGATTCAAGTAATTCAACTATAATCAATCAGTGCAACCGCTGTGATGCAGTAAGTAGTTGTTTTGATTATAAAAGCCAGGATGCCTGTGGCGTGAACAATTGCTTAGGAATAGAATGTCAATGGGTAAATAGCGCAGAAAAGACTCCTTTGCTGGATTATAGTAGATTATTCAAGAATTTGAATATTCCTACTACGGTAACTCCGGAAACAGGAGCAGGATATTGCGTGGAGAAAGAGTATGAAGAAGATGATCGCTGCTCACTCTGCGGTCCCGGCGGAAGTTTGTATGAGAATTATTTTTGCACAGATAAAGTCTGTTCAGCGTTGGGAGCGTGTTTCTCAAATTCAGTCACTCAGGCTAAAGCGTTGAGTTACTGCGCTTCCTGCGGCGATGAACCAACTAGCCAGACCAACTGTTACACTTACCAATTCGAAAGCGAATGTACCGGCGGACAGAATTTTGAAAAGAATGACCGGCAGGAAATGACCCTTTCTACTGATCAATGTGGCTGGGGAAGATGCGTGTGGAGCGGAGTATCCGGGGGGCAGGGAAGCTGCGTCAAAGACGGAGATGGAAATCTTAAAGATGATTGTGCTGTGTTTGCCAATGCCGGTGAACAGGCAGCATGTAAAGTAGATAACACCGCCCCAACAACAAAAGTAATTTTAGCCGGTGCTAATGTTCTTTCCTTGACGAAATCAAACCTGACCTTCCAAGCGAAAGATAAGGAAAGCCCATTAGGAGTGATAGGATATTGTTTATCTAATGCTGCATCAGGAAGCGCGGCAATCTGCACTTCTTTTATGGAAAAAGCGTATCCAGGAAAGTTAAAAGATGAAACGATTGTTGTCAATGTTTTAGATTCCTTAAAGGAACAAGTTCCAGGGCAAACATATGCTTTGAAATTTTATTCAAAAGACAAATATTTCAATCAGGAAAATGTCCAGACTGCTTTTGTTTATATTGATAATGTTCCTCCCCAATTTGAGATCAACCAAGAAATAAAAACGGTCGGCGATAAAACAACATTAACGGTGTACTTAGATGGAACCAGCGAACCGATGCAGTGTACTTTCAAAACCAAGCAAGTCCTGCCGGTTGGCGGGGAGAAAAGCATGGTCGTAGAGAGAGCCAAGCAAAAGAAAGAAGCAGTGTTCAAAGACTTAGAAGGAGTAAAGCATGAGTTAACAGTTAGCTGTGAAGATAATCAAGGAAATGTTAATATTAAGCAGAAGATGTATACATTTGATCTAGAGGAAAGGATTACCCTCATTACGCCGGAATTATATGGAGCAGTTGCTTCTACGAATATCGAATTTGAATTGGAAACCACCATCGGCGCAAGCTGTGGATTGTACCTTTCTGCTACCAACCAAAAAGCAGCTGATTTTGTCAGTGATGAAAATGGTAAAAGTCATAAGACCGACCCTGTCCATGGATTTGTGGAGCGTGAATATGCTGCTGAGTATAAAGTGATTTGTACTGATCTGTTGAGTTCAGAGTCCTATGAAGAATTTTTACAATTTAAGGTTGATTTCAGCGCCCCCCCGACCCAGATAGTGCTGCAGGAAGGGACGAGGGTTTCTACCCCGCAAGGGTATGGATGGGAAGAATATTTCGTAAATTCAACACAGGTTTCTTTTGAATGTAATAATGATGGTGGCTTTGAATGTGTGAAAACATATTATTGTTTAGGGGAAGGTTGCGAACTGGTCAACAGTGCTAAGTATGCTGAGTTTACACAGCTTATCAATCTACAGGAAAGCAGCTTGATATGTTATTACTCTACTGATGAAGCAGAAAATCCAGTATACCAACCAACTTGCGGGATGGTACGAATAGAGGGTTATGGCATCACTTTAGAAAAACCACCTATGTATTGGTACCAAGACCAGAAGTGGGGAATAAGCAATACCCCAGAATTTACGCTACAGTTTTACACCCGCGTTCCGACGGTAGAATGTAAATTTGATTTCGCTCCTGGATTTACGTATGGCACCATGCCAGCACATAAAGTGTTGAAGCCTACGGCTGAAGGCAAATATGTTGTTGAGAATTTTCCGACTAGCGTGTTTTCAGAATATCCAGGGAAAGGCGGAACAAAATCATTGTACGTGCAGTGCTTAAATTGGGAAAACAAGCTCGGTCCGGAACAGAAAGTTATGCTTGAATATGATCCAACTAAGCCTACCATAATCAGCGCCTTGGCCAGACCGGGCTTTATCGGTGAAGGGATCATGACTACTTTGATAGTGACTACTGATGATAAAACTGTTTGTAAGTTCAGCGACAATTCTGAAGATGCTGGAAGTAAGGAATTTGGTACAATGGAATATTCTTTTCCAGAAATTGAGTTTAATCAGCTAGATACCCAACATCAAACTATCTTTAACCTCAATTTTCAGGGAGCAAAAAAAGAGTATGTGCTTGCAGTAGCCTGTAAGAATGGCGCAGGAGATATTTCTGAAACTGCCGAGATTATGTTTACGGTCGATTACAGCGCTTTAGGAGCGATTAATAAGATTACGCCGAGCGGATATATTGCGCAGAAAAATGTTACGTTAGTGGTTGAAACAACCAAGAGAGCCAGGTGCGAATATAAGCAAGGTCTGGATTATGTTCCTTTTCCAAGCGCGGCAGGCACCGTACATAGCGCATCCCTGGGCAGTTTAGAAGAGAAGAAACATATTATCCCTATCCGCTGTATGATTGAGGATCACCTTACGGAAGCTAGCGCAATATTTACGATAGATCAAACACCGCCGCGCATTTCTTTGATCAATGACGGAACCGCTAGCTGTGGAGCAGAAACGATGCCCGTGATGGTCAGCACCAATGAAAACAATATCAGCAGTTATTATTATGAGGTATACGATTTGGGAGAACTGGCGGCCAGCTCATTTTCAACAAGCTCATCCTCGCGTCAGCAAAATGAAAATGATACCGCCAATTTTGGCAGCTCTTCCGGTTTTGGTTCCTTCGGCGCTGCTCTTGGAACCTTAGTGTTTGATGCATCGGTCGGCCCGGGATTGCCATTGGCGGTCTCCACTGCAAGCCTGCAGGAAGATCATAAGTACAAGTTGAAAGTAGCTGCTACTGATGCAGCAGGAAATAGTGGAAGCTTAGGCGATAGTGATGGGTTTATAGTCACTTCCACAGATTACCCAGCCTGCGAAAGTGATGAAGGCGCTCCAGCAGTGATAGTGATAATTAATGATTCTCTTCCAGAAAGCTGTACCTCTACGCCGGTGGAATTGCAATGCGGTGATGTGAATGGCTGCGGCATCAGGTATGGAAAAGCGGCTTCATCCGATCTCTGCGTGCCAACACAGGCCTACAACGGACAAAAGCTTCTCTTTGACAGATCAGGCTGGATATGTTATGCAGTGAAAGACAGCGTAGGCAATAATTATACTGGATCACAACGGATCACCCTGCTCGATACTGATGGAGATAAAGTATTGGATAGTTGTGATCAATGTTCTGGCACCGCAGCAGGAAAAGTCGTCGATGAGATCGGCTGCGCCGGCGGACAGATACCCTTGTCAGAACGAGGAAAGGATGCTGATAAGGATGGGCTGCCGGATATGTGGGAAAAATTGTACGATGGGGAACAATGCAGTCTTGATCCTGTAAGTTTTGATTCTGATGCTAACGGAATAAGCGATACGTTAGAGGATTATGATGAGGACAGTTATACTAATTACGAAGAGTATACAAAAGAATTCAATCCCTGCGTAGCCGAGCCAGGAAAGACAGGAGTAAGTGTTACTTCGATAAAAACTTCAGAAGAAACATTAAATGTGGTAGCATGGGTCTTCTTGCTGCTGGGATCGTTATTTGTATTGGGAGGAACGGGATATTTAGTATATTATTATACTTTCCCAGGAATGAAGCGCCAAGATAAAGGGACAGTAACAAGATCTTCGGTTACGACAGCCAGACCATCCGCTAGACCAACACCATCATTCCAACCGCAAAAAATAGTACAGTCGTGGACGGAAAAATTAGCTTCATTGCGAAAATCGCGTGAGGAACAAGCTAAGGTCCGCGCCAGGCGGGAAGTGTTTGGAGAATTTGGAAAACAGTCAGCGCAGATACCGCACTTGGAGCCGCTGCTGCGCACTCCGGCAAAAGACCATGTTTCTAAAGTTAGCACTTTAGCGCAGAGATATATGGAACATAAAGAAGAAATCAAGCCCGGTCTTCGGTCTGAAGAGAAAAGTATCTTTGCAAAATTAGAAAACATAGCCAAACAAGCGGAACAGAAAGGCACTGCTGTCGTAGGTAAAGATGAAGCAAAGGATATTTTTGAAAAATTACGCAAGATAAGCAAAAAAAGGAAGGAGTAAATGTATTTTAAGTCTTATGGCTTTCAGAGATAAAAGGGGAATCGGAGTAGGACAGGTTTTCATTTTTATAGTCGCTGCAATTACCTTTGCGTTAATCTTGATTTTTGGATATCGGGCTATAACCGGATTCCTGAAGAGCGGAGAGGATGTCGCTTTTGTACAGTTCAAAACTGGATTGGAAAGTTCAGTAAAAAAAATATATACTGAGTTTGGTTCAGTGCGGGTGGAACGGTATTCTGCGCCTTTAACGTATAGCCAGATATGTTTTGTAGATCTGGATAAACCGTATGATCAGGATCTCTGCAATTTTGACCAGGTTGCCTGCAGCGTCTGGAAAGAGACTGCAGCTGCAGGAAGAGGATACGAGGGGGTGGATGAGAATGTTTTCCTTACCCCGCCCGCTCCAGTTAAAATCAAAGTATATAGGATCAGCGTAGAAGACCAAGATGGAAAGAATTTCTTATGTATCCTCATCAAACAAGGAGCTTTCAGCATAGTGATGGAAGGAAGAGGGGATAAAACTCTGTTGTCCGTAGTGCCTCCTGCAGGTTGAGGTTAGCGAGGCAGCATGGCATACGGAAAAATATCTGGGAGAAAGGGCCAGATGGAGGTCACTTTCAATTGGGTGTACATCTTGATCGCTGGCGCGGTGATATTATTATTTTTTGTAGGATTGGTGGCCAGGCAAAAAACAGTTTCAGAAGAACGGCTTTCAGGGGAAGTGGTGGAAGTGATGAGTTCCATTCTGGCCGGCGCCGGCGTTTCGGAAAAAACCAAGAATTTTATTGACGCTAGCGGATTAGCAGATTATACTTTGTATTTTTCCTGTCAGGACGGTGTAGGGGAATTTGGCATCAAAGATCGCCCGACTAGGACACAAAATTCCATCGATCCTATCTTTGCTCCCCGGGAAGTGCAAAGTTCGCGGATAGTGACCTGGAGTTTGCCGTATACGATGCCCTTTAAAGTCATGGATTTCTTATTGGTCATCCCTTCCAATGTTAAATATTATGTGATGGGTAATGATGCAGAATTTGTACATGAATTCTTGAACTCAACCGAAGGCATTGAACGGGTTTTTGTTCTCGGGCTGGAGCAGATTGAGCCAGAAGAGAATTTACAAGTAAGGATAGTTGATACCAGCGGCGCCATCATCCCCAGTTCCGATGTTCCTGCCCAGTTGCAGCCGTTTGAAGATGCAGAAGTCAGCGCAGTCGTATTTACCGGCGTGAATCAGGTTGATTTCTATCAAAAGCAAGGGCCAAGCTGGCAGAAAATGAATCAGAAAGCGGCGCGGGTGATTTCCTTGCCCGGTGAGAGGGATGCGGCAAAATATGCGGCAATCTTTACCGCTGATGACGAAACGTATTGGTGCAATATGAACAAAGCGTTTACCAGGATGGAAATTTTGACTAAAGTCTATGGGGGAGAAGAGATCGCGTATGGAGAAGCAGGCGGGAAAATAGGAGAATTGCTTAGTTATTATAAAAATGATATATCCAGTGATTGCCAAGGACATCTAGAACAGTATAATGAAAATGCGCTAGATGCGCTGACAAAATTGTCGCACGCCACTGCCGCCTGCCGATTGCAGCAGGAATCTTGCCTGGATTTGATCGAGGCAGCAGATCTGCTCAAGAAGATCAATGATAAACTGCGCATCTCATGCAGTGTTTCATTGTATTGATGAGAAAGGTAAAAGAAATATGAAAAGCAAAAGAATGACGCGAAAAGGACAACTGCAGATGACGGAGACTATCGCCATTCTTTTCATATTTTTCATTCTGCTCTTGTTTGGGGTGATTTTTTATTTCCGCTACCAGAAGATCGCTTTCCAGGAGAAGCAAGAAGAATTGTTGGCTGCACGGGCCATGGAAAGTACCTTGAAAGCATTATTCATGCCGGAACTGATCTGCAGCCGAGGCGAAGCAGAACCGGAAGATAATTGTTTTGATGTTTTAAAATTAAATGCGACTCAGAAAGTGATGCAGCAATACCTTGACGAATATTATTTTGAGATATTTTCCTATGCGACTATTACGGTGCAAGAGACTTATCCCGAGAACAAAACGTGGGTATTATATAATAAGCCAAAACTGGAATTTACTCGGAAAGAGCCTACCTTCTTTGTGGTCACGTTACGGGATGAGCTGGCAGGAAAAGATCAACCTGAGTATGGGTTTGGATATGTAGCGGTGACGGTGTATTCATGAAACCAGAAAGAGATACATTGGGGAGACTCTCTGTGAAAGGACAGATGGAAGCGGTCGGGTTAGTGGTGATTGTTATCCTGATCGCTCTGGGTATGCTTTTCATGGCCACATTCGCGCTGAAGTCTGAACCGCACAAGAAGATATTTACCCGAAAAGGGTTAGCATATAGCACCATGAGCGCGCTGATGAAGACGACGGTAAGCGAAGAGGCAGCTTGCTACTCTTTACGTCAAGGAGCGCCTAAAATAGGGGGAGATGTGATCGAAGATTGCGCCAAGTATAGAGATGTTGATACTTCCATATACCAATGTAAAAGCCCATATTCAGGGAAGGCTTTGCACAGCTGCGATTTTTTAGCGGAGATGATTGCATTTTCTCTGGATAATACTTTGGGAAGCTGGAATAAGAATTATGAATTTCATTCTCAACTGATTCCTTTTCAAGGGGAAGAGGCAATTGAGATAATAGAGCCGATTGTAGTAGGCGGCTGCCCTAGATGGAAGGAACGGGACAGTTCGGGTTTGTTCCCGATAAATACGGAAGCTGGTTTAGTGGAGAATGCTCTTTATTTGTGTGATTAAGCTAGAAAACTTTATATAGGTATTTTCTTTCTTGCTTTAAAGGAAAAAGTATCATTATATAGAGTAAAAAAACGAGGTGCAGAAGGATAACATCCTTCTTACCTCTTTTTAAGTGCAAAGCGTTAAAAACGAGGTGTGAGAATGACATTTTCAAGGAAAGGGCAAGGTTTGCCGATAAACGTTATTATTGTTGCTGCTTTAGCATTGATTGTTCTGGTGGTTTTAGTGGTTATTTTTACTGGCCAAACTGGCCGATTCACTCAAAAAGTTGGTGAAGAGACCAAGACAGAGTTATTCAAGATGCGCATTTTCTATGGTCAATGCCGGCCAGGGGAATCTTTTGAGAATACATTTACAAAGGACTTTGATGCTGCAAGTTCAGAAGAAGCAAAAGATACCGCAAAATCAAGCTTTAGAGATGAGATTGACCGATGCAAAGAATTTACAGATAGCAAGGAGTCTTGTGAATCTGGATCAGGCTGTGTGTGGCAGAGTTGAGTAAGCTGAATACCGCAGGCAACGAGCTACTATGATGAAAAAAGGCTACGCAGACATATGGCCGGTAATTGCTGGCGCTTTGTTAGTATTAGTGGTAGTAGTAGTACTACTGACCTTTTATGGCCGAAGTGTCAATAAAGCTGAAGCAGGATTTTCAGCATGCGAAACGGCCGGTGGTAAATGTGTTGATGCGGGCACTTGCGGGGGAGGCAAGGAAGGAGGAACCCGCTCGCCTTTTGAGTGTAAGGAAGGAGAAGAATGCTGTCTCGGCATGAAGAAAGCTATAGCATGAGCAGAAGATCATGAGATGGCACAAGAAAGCGATGAACAATGAAGCAATAATATTAATTATTATTGTTCTCTTGGCGGCAATCGCTTTTTTTGTTATCGCGTACGGATTGCAACAGAAATTTGCACCGTTATCACCGTGAAGAATCGTGGAAAACCATCATGAAGTTAAAAAAAGGACAATCAGAAATGAGCAAAATAATATGGTGGGTAGTCCTACTTATTTTCTTGTTAGTAGCAGGATATCTGTATTTTACACTTAAAGGTGAAGGAGCAGGGTTGTTGGATAAATTCTTCAATCTGTTTTAACCATGGGGGTCGTTTCAAAAGTGTTTATGATGCTCATACCCTTAGTCGTTTTATTTGTGGTGCTGGCAATATTATTCAGGCCGGAAGAGGGACTTTTTGACAAGGCAAAAGGATTGATCTTGGGCGCAAAAGATGTCCTTCCCACAGTTTCTGTTGGCTTGGAAGAGCAGAAAGCAGATGTAACTATTCCGGATGTACATAGGGAAGAGATATTTAAGCTTCGGCAGACCATTCAAGGAATGCTAGGTTCGGGAAATAAAAATTGTTTCGCCAACTATGGAGGGATTTCTGATTTGGGCGAAGGGGGAACTTCCCTAAAATTTGATGTACGGGGTGATAAAACTCTTTTGACCGTCTCTGGCGGAGCAGGGGAGGGACAAACCATTGCTGATTTAGCGGCTGAGTTCCCTAGAATGAAACCATGCGTCATTGCCGGGGAAGGAGGAACAAGTAAAAACTTTTTTACTCATTTTATTGAAGAGAAACAGTTAATGTATCCTTATTTTACTCCAGTTAATTCTTTGAGCATCTTCGGCGGTGGATCTGACTATAATGGCATCAACATTCCGGAACTCAGCCTGCAAAGTAATCTGGAAGATGGAGGATGGTTATTCACGCCCGACAGGGAACATGTATGTTTCTTCCCCACCAATAAGGTCGCAAATTATGATGATGATGGGATAGATAATAATTATTTCGCTCTCGGAGAAGAAAATTCTATCCAGAATAGAATTAATCAAGAGAAATTACAATACTGTCGATCAGAAGAAACGCTGCAAAAGGTACAATGATTTCATCAAAAAAAGGATTAGGGATGGAATTTATCATAACTACGTCGCTATTGCTGATTTCATTCTTTTTGATCGCCGGTCTTTTGGGGCGATTTGCTTCCAGAACCAGTGATCTTGAAGCAGAGTTATTGTGCCAGACTTCCATTGCCCAACGGGCGAAGACAGCATTGAATATCGGTAAGGATATCTCAAAGGGATCGGAAGGATCCAGCTTATTTCAAGCGCAGGTTAAAACCATCCCTCCTTTATGCCGGACTATTGACAAAAAAGTGTCCGGATCAAGAGAGCAAGTTTTGCGCCAGGTAGCAGACGGCATGGCTAGATGCTGGTGGATGTTCGGCGAAGGAAGATATGAAGAGATTCTTGATAATGTACAGGCAGATGTTTTCCCAGATGTTTTAGGATTTGAGGATCTAGCTCCCTATACTGATCCAGAATCTGCGAATCAATGCTTTAATTGTTATACAATATTGATTGCTCAGAATGAGATTCCCGGCGGACCCATTGAAATAAATGAGATAAATAACTTCCTGCGCACCAAAACTTATGCAAAGGTAAATAAGACTTATCTACATTATATCCAAGGTTATGGCGGTCCAGGAAGAGTGGTTTTTACTACTCAGGAAATTTCGCCCAGAGAAGCGTATACTATTTCCATGATGCCAAAGAATAAAAAGGAAAGCACCTTCTGGAAAGGAGTGATTCAGCAAGCAGCAGGTACGGTCTTAGCTGCATCTCCGCTAGGATTGCCATTATTATATATTGGCCAGCAGAACCAGCTGGCAGATTTAATCAAGGAGCGGGATGTCAGCTCAATCTATGTCAGTTCGCTGAAAGATGGGCAAGAGAGATGCGGAGAAGGAGATATTGCCGGACAATAGAGGTGTGATGATGCGGAACAAAAAAGGATTAAGTCCCCTGGGAATAATAGGTTCATTATTAGTAGTAGCAGTCGTAGTAATACTATTCTTGTTTATTCTGAATAAGTGGTTATCTTCTCAAAGCGATATTGTAGGGGGACAAATAGGTGGTGTCCAAGGCGATGCGGATAAAGACAGTATCCGTAATTTCTTTGACAAATGCCCTTGCACTTTTGGCGATTCTATCTCTGACGGATGTCCGGCGATTTTTACTGAAGAACAGAAAAAAGAAGATGTAAAAAAGTATAATAGCGAGCCGCCGTGTGGAATTGTAGCAGGAGAGGCACCGGTCAGAATTGGAACGACTACGGTAGAGCATGTAGGTAGAGAAGAGCCTGAACAAGCAATTCAATTCAAGAAGTATCAATCAATTGAAATATTTGGAGATGCTATTGATGAAGAGGATCTGCCGAAAGACGGCACAATTAGATTAGCTTGTACTGGCTTTGTGGGAGGAGAAGTAGTGCCAGATTGCCATAGTGAGGATAATGACTGTGATGGAGAGTTTAATCTTCAGCCTCTCAAAGACGGATGCTGGGTCATGGCTAGCGAAGATGATAACGAAGGAAATGATTGCGGACAAGCAAGAGTTGATGATGGCACTATCATACCTTTAAGAGAATTTAAAAATCTTAAAGTTGATGTTATTAATAATTATCTTTCTCTTCCTAATGAAGGCGATCCAAAAAATATTTTCTCCTGGAGATGGAAATCTAAGGATGAATATGGCTCATTGTTATGCAATAAAGGAGCTTGGTACGGCTGCAAAGAAGTTAATGAAGGTAAAACTAAACAAGTCAATAGCTTAACGTACAAATGCACAGGAAGCGAGTGGGTTAAGCAATAGATTGAAAGAATGTGGACAGATGAAATCAAAAAAAGGGATCATGGTACAATTTTTAGTTTCTTTACTATTGTGCCTGATGATTTTCATTCCCGCCTGTTATTTTGTTTCTGGCATTTTCCGCACCAGCGAGCAGGCGCAGGATAATTTTTCTGAGTTTGTGAAAGAGTTGAATGATTTTCAAGAACATGGAAAGGTAGGGGAACGGAAAAGTGTTCTTCTGATCATGGATGATGAAACTGCTATTGTATATTTTCAGAAAAATGCGCAGAAAGCAGTGATAGATGTGGATGCCAAACTGCCAAATAATGATTATTCCATCCATCTGCTGAAGCCAGGACAATGCGATGATTCCAAGAATTGCGTATGCCTTTTCCGAGATACAGAGTTTGATACGACCCTTTTCGAAAAAGTCAGCCTTACTGAACTTAAAGGAAAGGTTACAGTCACTCCTAAGAAAGTTGTCTGTACAGATATTGATTATAATTTAGAGGTAGAGACCTGCAGCATTGGAGACGGAACGATGGTAAATTCCTATACTTGCTCAGATGGTTTTATGATTGAACGGAATTTGGCGAAAGGATCTTCACTTGCCGTAGGAAGTTATTACGAAATTCCCCGAAGAACTGTTTTGTATTTCAACAAGGAGAATGGAGATACTATTAAACTTCTTGGCGATTACGGTGGAACGAATGAATAACAGCATGGATAAGCGTGGAATCACCACCTTGATGATGATCTTGGAGATCATGATTGTCCTCATTTCTGCCTATTCCATCTTCAGTATCGCTTCCAAATATGCCAGTTCAGAAACAACTAATAAAATTATCATCGCTGATGATCTCAAGATGATGATCGATACTTTAGTCGGAACTCCCGGTGAGGCGGTAGTGCAGTATCCAGGGAATGTCTCCAAATATACATTTATTCTGAGTACCAGTTCAGTAAGTGTTTTCATCAAAGGGGAAGGCGAGCAGAAAAAAATTATACGATATTTTTCCCTGCCGGATGGATATCAGGCCTTTGGAACTTTAGAAGGAAAAAGTGATCTCTGTTTAGAGAAAGAAAAGAAGAAAATTGTGCTAAGGGAATGTAAACAGGCAAGTGAGAAACCGGAATCTCTGCAAAAAATAATTGTGAAGGAATAAGATGGGCGAAGATGACATATTTGATTTAACCAGGAAACAGATGTACTGGGGCATCGCTGCCTTTATGGTAGTGATAGCTGCATTGATACTTGTTTTTGCGATCCTCCCCAGATACCAACAATCATTAGTTGAAGTGCCTCAAGAACTGCGAGCTGAGCTGATCAGCTTGAGATTTGTAAACACCCCAGAATGTTTCACCTATCAGGATCAGACTACGGGAAGGATTTTTGTCGGCGTCATCGATCTGCAGAAGTTTACCCAAGATCGCATGGACAAATGTTATCGGACTGAACCAGATAAAGGGTTTAAAGACTTTAATTTTGCCTTGGAATTGGAAGGATATACCCCCACACTAGACGGTAAGAAGAAGTTGCTGATGAGCAATAATTTTTTCAACAAGGTTGATTTTACATTATATAAGCAGGTGTTGGTACGGAATGGCCAGGTTTTAGAACCAGCCAGGATGATCATACATGTCCAGGCGAGGATTTAGATGGTGAAGTTGTTTATTAAAAATAAAAGTGGAATCATGGACGATTTTACAGATCTACTTTCTTTTGTGTTGATCCTTTCCATGATAGGTTTTTTTGCCTTTGTGGTTTTTCATACCGATGCTGGTGATAAGGCTGATCAAACTTTAGAAAGGCTTGTTTCTCTGCACGGCCAGGAAGAACTTTTAGATCTAATTAATTCTCCTACTTTGATAGGTAATAAGGAAGCAACGATGAAGGATGCTATACTTTTAGCAGTACATAAAAAGGATGCAGAATTATTTAGGGCGGTGATGGAAACATATTTTGAAGAACACCAGCTGGAGGGAGGAGTGGCAGTATTTGATTCTGTTTCCTACGGCACGGAAGAGGAGCCTGAGCCCTTATTATCATATAATAATGTTGTTTTTCTGGGAAAGGAGAAAGGAGCGTTGTATCTGACTAATACCTACGCCATAGGAAAAGAAAAATCAGTAGTGGTAAAACTATTTGGATAAAAAAATGAAACGAGAAAATGAAAAAGGCAATGAAAAAGACATTTTCTCTAGTTTATTCATCCGCACGGAGAAGCAACGACTTCTCCGGCGTCCCGAAGGGCTTTTGCTGCCCTTCGTCGGACTTCATAAACAATCAAAAAAAGGAGCATTATTTCATTGGGTAGGTATCGTGGTGGTCCTGGCATTAGCTTTTGCGGTACTTTCACCGGTCGAATTTGGAGTAAAACCAAAAGGGACCTGGCAGTTAGATTTTCTGCATTACAATTATATTGAAGGAGAAAAGCAACTTACGGATACCGATCAGTTGGCCTTGCAGGCAGGGAGAGAAACGGTATTTTCTCTTGCTAAAAAAGGAGGATTTGTACAGACTCCGGCTTGCGGCTCTTTTGAAGGAGTGATCTATTGGAATAAAGGACAGGATTTTTGCTTCCTCAATGTAGATGGAGAACTCAATACGGAATTCAATTCCCACTATAAGAAGTATGATAAGGAAGCCGATTTTACTATTTCACGTCAGGGAAAAGAACTGATGGGAAAAACTGGGAAAAAAATAGCGTTAGGATCGGGAGCCCAGCAATATCTTCTTAATTCTGGCTTCCGAGTGAATGTAGATTATGATTTTGATGAATATTTCCGTTTACAGGATGAGGCTAAGAAGATGGTGAACGAATGCAAGCAGGCTACGCAACTGCAAGATTGCTTGGATAAAATAAAACTGTCCTATTGGAAATTCGGCAGCTGTGAAGCTGAACTGTTTGCTGAGCAGGAAAGGAAAGTTGTTTTCTGTATTAAAAGCCCTGGCAAGTATGCTGTTTTTGAGAAAGGCAAGTTTATTCCGGTGGAGTATAAGGTAGGATTAGATTTCGGGATGAAATAGGTATTATTAAAATACGCAAGTTCTATTAGGTAATTATCTTTTCTAAAACACGCATTATATGACATATTGACATATGACAAAATATATAAATTACCTAATCTTACTTCGATAAGAAATTATTCGTGAGTAGATACTTACGATAAATAAAAAAGAGGCTGAACGATGAATTATTCAAAACTATTGGTGGTTCTACTACTAAGTTTAACATTCGTTTTATTTGTAGTAGCAGAGGAATTAGCTCCTGAAGTAATTAATGAAAATACTTCTATCGCTCCAGAACAAAATTCTACTTTAGAAATACTGCCGGTAGAGGAAACTACTGTTGTTATCCAACCCATTGAAGAAGTTGTTCCTGTTGAAAATTCTTCTGACACACTCACTGGCAGTTTAGTCATTGAACCAGTTGTTGAGCAACCTATTCTCAAAACAATTATGGAATTGATTATGAACAAGATTTCCGTAATTCGCGGACAATTAGTACAATTAACTGCATCTCTTTTCTATGGGGATGGTTCTCCTGCTATGAATAAAGAAGTTACGTTCTATGCCGGGGAAGAGAAGATTGGTTCTGATACTACTAATGGGGCTGGAAAAGCAAAATTATCGTGGGATACTTCTCCATTTGGAGCTAATGTCTATGTGATCAGCGCAGAATATGCTGGGGAAACAGGTGTGGAAGGAAGTTCTGCTGGCGCTAATGTGGTGATTACGGAAGTGTTGCCAAAAGTGCAAGAAACAACTACGAATGAATCAATGCTTACCACCGCGGCAGTGGTTGAACCCGCAGTAACAGCACCTGTTGAGAAAATTGAGAGCTGCGTTACGGTCAATTTTGAAGATACGGAAAATGTCTATGGCACTTGCACACATGAAGTACTTGAATGCGGTGGCCTCAATAATGCTACTTGCGCAACGGTGCAGAAAGAATATCGATGTTTCCTTGGCCAGCAGAAAGTTCAGAAAAGCTACCAGCAATGCAAAACAGTTGGATGGCAGATCAACAATGGGCAAAAAATAGTGAAATTGGATACTACCAATTATGCCTGTTCAACCCAGGAAAGCGGCTCTACTATCACAGTTATCTGCGACAGCCAATATGACGGCAATGGTGATGGCATTTGCAAATCCGGGGAAAGTTGTCAGAAATTTGTGGTAAATGGAACTACTATTGTGAGATCAGAGAAAAACTCTGATGACCAGTATAAGGAAGCTGATGACAGCTACTTCATGCCAGAGGTAGGTGTGGTGGTGCTGCAATGAGAAGAGTACTACTATTGTTGGGATTGATGGTGATATTGTCTTCGTTTGTTTCTGCTGGAGTAACGTACCGTGCTACTTTTGAGAACAATTCCGTGCAAGGTTGGGGAGGAGGATCAGCAACGAGTACTGCTCCTCTTAATGGAACGTATTCTTTTGTCAATGGCAAAACAGATTCATCTTATACCAAAAGTAATGGAATGGTTACCAATAGTTCGTTTAATGTCAGTTTCAAATTTAGGCATGATATAACTACTGGAGGATGTTACAGGTTTGGTGTTGGTACTCAACCTCATGTCTTAGCAACTTCTCTTCATATTGCCTTTGGTAATGCCAATGAATGTAATACCGGCGGAACTGCAACCACAGTATGGGTCAGTGATGGAAGTACAACTGTTACTGATTCTGGTAAAACGATTGACGAAGCAACCACTGGTGCGGGAAGTAACCTGACATTTGAAATCAATGCAACTAAATCTGGCGATGTTACTGATACTAAATGGAGGTTCTATATCAACAATCAAGCTCCAACAACTTGGTATGACACAGTTGGTTCTACACCCACAAGAAAATTAACCAACCTTATGATTAAAGATACTCTGACTAACAATTTATGGCTTGATGATATCAGGGTGTATAATGCTAGTGCTTTTGCTGCAGGAGCTCCCGTTCTTTCTGCAATCAACTGCACGAGCTGTAATATTCCATTTGGAGATATTTTATCTCCGTACACTACTGTAGATACTACCCCATCATTTAAGTTTACAGTGAGCCCAGCCGCAAATTGTCGCATTAGTGATGAAAATCATAACTACACTACTATGGGCGCATCACGAAATTGTGATGGAACTGATTGTAGTTTAACCGTGCAGGATGAATTAGTTGCTTCAACAGATTATGTGTATATTGGCTGTCAAAATGCTGGCACTGGAGAAGAATCAGCAGCCAGTTCATCTGGCGCGTTACAGATGGATATCACTGGATTGTCAGGAACAGTAGCTAATGCCATTGAAGCTGGAATACAACGAAGCGCGATCTGGCCGGGAGCGACGATATATAGCGATCAGCAAGTATATTTGCGGAATTTGAATAATCAGCAAGTGTTAGCCACGGTAGATAAAATTGCCGTGTATGGCAATCAGCGCTGGCTTTTCAATAATGGGATTGACGGCGAGAACGCTTTAGGTTTGTTTAATATTACATCGGTGGTGTATGTGCTTGATGTGGTGAATGTTTCATCAGATGAATTGTCGGGTAGAGTTTCCGGATTGATAAATTCGACGAAAAACTAAAAAGGGGCGATATGAAAAAGATATTTTTTGTATTTTTTGTAGTTTGCATGTTTGCACCTATGGCTTTTGCTGCCGATCAGTTCAAGCCGTACTTGCACACCGCAACTGTTCCGGAAGCGCCTAAACTAAATTTGTACGGACAATATCAAACTAATCTCTATGCTGGAGCAGCGACCTATAGTTATGGATTGAGTGTGCCGAAGGGAACTAATAATCTACAGCCCTCGCTGGTGCTTTCGTATTCCAGTCAAGCGATACAGGGAATGCCTTCTATAGTTGGCGCGGGATGGTCGTTATCGGATAATTTCATTCAGCGGGATAATAACGGCACGCTGAATAATCTGTCTGATGATTATTTCATCTTGAATATGGAAGGGAACCAGCATTATCTGCGCTCTACCTCTTTGGGAAATTTCAGCACGCAAGTGGATTCTTATTTCAAGATTCAGAATATTTCGTATGTGGGAAATGATTATGACATGTATTGGTTAGTGACCAAAAAAGATGGCACCCAATATCGTTTCGGCTATAATACTACCAGTTCTGAATTGGCAGCAACGTCGCATGTAGTGCAGTGGAAGTTAGATCGAGTAGAAGATACCTTTGGGAATGTGATGAGCTATAGTTATACTGAGAGTGATGGAGTTGCTTATCTATCGCAGATAGACTATGAGCAGAGAAAAGTTACCTTTAATTATGATAATAATCGGTCTGATTTCCGACCAGTGTATGTGTCAGGCTTATATCAGAACATGAGCAAACGGCTGAGTTCAGTTTCCGTATTTTCCAATGATGAATTAGTACGACGATATGACTTGACTTATACAGCAATTTCCTCTGGCTTAACTTCTTTACAGAACATAACTTATTTAGGTGATGATAATAGTTCGAGGCTGCATACTATTTCTTTTGATTATTATTCTTCCGCTCCAGGATTTTGGCAGCGAAGCACGCATTGGCCTTCGCCCATAATGTTTACATACGATGCTGTCCCGGATACGGGAGCGCGGATGGTTGATGTGAATAATGATGGGTTTGTGGATATAGCCTATGGCAATACCACCACTCAAGAAAAGAAAGTATATCTCAACGATAAAATTAGCGGGTTTAACCTTTCTTCCTGGGTCTTGCCACATTATTTCATTCACAGCGATGGAACAGATAACGGCGTCCGTTTTGTGGATGTGAATAATGATGGGTATACTGACTTGCTGCGGGCGCGGGATGGAACACGGCAGTTATATTTGAATAACGGTACGGCCTGGAATCTCACTTCCTCGTGGACTATTCCTGTTGATTTTTGGAATAGTGGAGAAGGCCAGGGAATACTGATAAGTGATGTCAACAATGATGGCTATCAGGATATTCTTCAATCTAACAGTCAAAATAATAGGCATGTCTATCTTCATAATCGTAGCAGCAGCTGGAAGGAAGACACTTCCTGGTATATTCCGGTGAATTTTACCGCCGCCAGCGCAGATACTGGCGTTCGGCTTATTGATGTGAATGGTGATGGTCTTCCCGATATTCTTCACAGTGATCTAGGCAAAGCTTTCAAAAAAACATATTTACATAATGGCAGCGGCTGGACAGAAACAACGGCCTATTTCCAAATTCCTTCTTATTTCACTGGTACGTCTAATGAAGATTACGGAGTACGGTTTATTGAAGTGAATGGCGACG
Source organism: Nanobdellota archaeon (assembly GCA_030697505.1). Classification (GTDB taxonomy): domain Archaea; phylum Nanobdellota; class Nanobdellia; order Woesearchaeales; family GW2011-AR9; genus JACPIL01. The sequence goes on from JAUYPX010000010.1 coordinate 28,542, forward strand.
GCTTGATCGATATCATTTCAGATCGGAATGAAAATGATGTTCTGGAAAAAACCGCCTGGCTGAATAATGGTTCAGGCTGGGCAAAAAATAATTCTTGGATCAATCCTAATAATTTTGTAGATGGCAGTTTCAACGGCCATAAAAGGATTGTTGACGTGAACGGTGACGGCATGGCTGATTTGATGCAGGCTAAAGATGGGGTCATTGCCACCTGGATTAGAAATCAGACTTATCAGCCAGTACTTTTACGGGTACAAAATGAATACGGTGGAGTGATGGTGATAAATTATACTGATTCAACTTCTTTGAATAATTCATTAGAGGGGTATTCTACCTTAGGATTTAATATCAAGGTGGTGAAGAATATTACTGGCTATAACGGCATGAATGGGGATTTTGCCTTGAATTACAGCACTCGGTACAATTATTCCGGTGGTTCGTATTCCTTTGATTTTAGAGAGTTTCGGGGGTTTGCTAAGGTTGCAGAACAAACTCTTTCTGCGGTAGTTACGCATTATTTCCATCAGGACGATGCCCTGAAAGGAAAGGAGTTTAAGACCGAAGTGACAGAGGGGAAGAATTATAGTATGTCTGTGAAGGGATTTAAATTTACAAATAGCAGTGGTGTGTTTAATGTTACGCTGGAATTTAGTTCTACTTATAGGTACGATGGAAGTGAAATACCAGTGGTGGTGAATACCAGCTATGTATATGATAGATTTGGCAATGTAATTTCGGTTACTTCCTTGGGCGATGTTGGTGTGGTAGGCGATGAACGGTTTACCAATTATACTTATGTGCTTGATGATATATTCCTGGATAAAGTTTCTAGTTCTAAGACTTTGGATAATAATTCTGTTAAGATAAAAGAATCGAAGTTTTACTATGATGGCTTAGGATTGAATGGGATTGGTTTACGGGGAGCATTGAGTAAGAAAGAAGATTGGGATGATAATGGAAATAATAGTTTTGTGTACTTTGACTATGATGAATTTGGAAATGTGAAAAGACAGACAGATAGTTTAGGAAATTCTATGAGTTATAGTTATGATGGAACGCATGTTTACCCTGTTACTATTGTGAATGCACTTGGACATGTGATGACGTATGAGTATGATGTGGGCACTGGAAATTTGCTTTCTGAGAAGAAAAATGGTATCGAAACGAGTTATCAGTATGATGTATTTGGAAGAATTACAAAGGAGATTAGACCGTACGATTCATCTTCCTTACCGACCAAGAAATATAATTACAGTATGGATGGCGTTGCTCCTGAAATAATTAAAGTTACACTCAAAACCACAGCTAACAAAACCAACGATGTATCGTATTACTACGACGGCTTTGCTCAATTAGTGCAGTTAAAGACCGATGTTGAGAATTCTCAGCAGATCGTCAAGAATATTTTCTATGACGGATTAGGACGAGTGAAACAGGAACAGAATCCCTACTTTGCTACGATGACCATGGCAATTACCTCTCCGATGGTCGGAAATTATACTTTTTACACCTATGATGCTTTGGATCGAGTGATTGGAGTGATGAATTCTGATGGAACGACCAAGAATATTACTTTTGATAGAAAGAATATCACTGACTTTGATGAGAAGAAGAACCGGCATACCTACATGATTGATGGCTATGATAGGATTGTGAATGTTTACGAATTTATGGCCGATCAATATATTCTTCAGAATGAGACCTATGTGACGACCTACGAGTATGATGCCAATGATAACTTGATTAAGATAACTGACAGTCAAGGAAATACATTCTCTTTCGCTTATGACTCCTTGAATAGAAAAACTGAGATGAGAGATCCAGATTTGGGAAGATGGATGTATGGATATGATACGAATGGTAATTTGGTAAGTCAAAGTGGAGGAGGAGGAGATTTAATAAGCGGAGATGGCTTTTATAGAGAATATGATAGCTTTGGACAACTTAGCAAAATTAGGACTGGTTCAACGAACACTTCGCCAGTACTGGAACAATACTTTTATGATGCAGATGGACAACGGATTAAAATTTGGAAGAATGATAGTGCTAATACAACAATTTACACACCGTTTAGGGAGTTGATGAGAATCGTGAACTTGACTGGAAGCTATGAATTCACGTATATTTATGATGGAGATACGCAAGTAGCGAGAAAAAATCCTGATGGGAGCATTCAATACGATCATACTGATCATCTTGGAAGTGTTGGTGTTTTAACTAACTCAACAGGTGGAATATTGGAAAATACACTCTACGCACCTTATGGTGAAGAGTTATCTGGCGGTAATATGGATTTCAAGGGGTATACTGGTCAGTTTGATGACGAAGCAACTGGGCAAATGTATTATGGAGCAAGGTATTATAAACCAGGAATTGGAATATTTATAAGCCCAGATTCTTTAATACAAAATGCTTTTGATCCTCAATTTTTGAATCATTATTCCTATGTCAGAAACAATCCATATGCATATATTGATCCAAATGGAAAGAATGCTATTATTGTAACAAATTATAATGTAATGAGTCATAATCGGGTTACCGGTATTCCTGCCCATGAAGTGATAATTGTTGGAAATGAAGGAAGCTATACTCTTTATTCCTATAGTGAAGGCAAACTGGATCCTGCTCCAATTGAAGCAAGTAATGTAAATAAATTATTAAGTGAACTAAATGATAGACAATCAGAAAGTCAACCAGGATTTAAGGTTATAGCAGAATTTACAACTAGTTCTGACGAAGATAAAGTACTACACGATGCAGCAAAGAAGAATGCAGTAATAAACAAGATTGCTGAGGAGTATCAATGCCAGGATTTTGTTATTGGTACTTTAAATAGCATTGGTGTAGGCTATAGTCAAGGTTTTATTGACAAAAATGTTCAGCTGGTTCATGAAAAGAATATGCAATCTTCTGCAAACAAATGGAATGTTGAACGTGCCTTTAGTGGCACATTAGGAGAGTATATGAAACAACCAAGAGAGGTTACGGGAAGCAAAATGTCTGCTTTACAAAGACATTGGGATAGAGTTAAATCTTATCTCAGTAAAACCTAGTTCGAAATAATCAAATAAAAATCAATAAGAGGCATAAAAAATGGAAACAAAAAAAGGTTGGTTTTTTTATAAGATTCGATACGATTTAGCTTCTTTTTTATCGGTGGTAATTGTGATTATATTATTAGGGGTATTATTTACTTTCCACGATAACTTTATACGCTGGGCATCTTTCCAGTATCTAGAATTTTCTTTACTACTTATAAGCCTCACTTTAGCTATAACACACTTTTTTTTAGGAAAAACAAGGAAATATATGCATAAAAGAAAAATCTTAGCAGTATTTGCATTATTTCTTATTGCTCTAATATTAATTTCTTCATTATTTATAGCACCAATAGGCCCATTTAATAGAGCTCCCTCTGAATACAATTACGGTTTTTCAATAGAAGAGTGTAAGAAAGATGGTTATTATTGTCTTAATTACCAATTTTTTGGATTTGGTAAATGTAATAAGTGCAGAAAATTAATTGTTGATGAAAATGATGAGGCTTTAAAAAATGATTAGTTTAAAAATAAGAATAATATTAATTTTGGTTTCTGGAGTTAGGATACAATGATTGCAAATACGCCGTTCAGAGAGTTGATGAGGATCGTGAATTTGACTGGAAGCTATGAATTTACGTATATTTATGATGGAGATACTCTTGTTGCGAGAAAGAATTCGGATGGGAGTATTCAATACGACCATGCTGATCATTTAGGAAGTATTGGTGTTTTAACAAACCAGACAGGAAACGTTCTTGAAAATACGTTATATGAGCCATTTGGAGATGTAAGCTCAGGTGGAACAAAAGAAGTTAAGCTTTATACTGGTCATTTCTCTGATGAATTAACAAATCAATATTATTATGGCCAACGGTATTACAAACCAACAACAGGACAGTTTATTTCGGCTGATCCTACGATTCAATACATTTATTCTCCACAGAGTTTGAATCGTTATAGTTATGTAATGAATAACCCTTACAAATATATTGATCCGTTTGGATTGTGGACATTGCAGGCAGGACTTAGTTTGAGTGGTGGCTTAGGCGAATTAGCGCCTATTGCGGGAACAGTAGGAGTTGGTTTTGTTATAAGTTATGATGAAGATGCAGGTACCGGACAGTTTGGTGCTTATCGTACGGCAGGAAGCGGAGTTCTTATTGGATCGCCTGGTTTAGGTGGTTCAATTGATTTTGCGTATAATCCATCTAATAAAAATGTAAAAGATATAGGCGGAAAAGCAGTATCAGTTGGCATAGAAGCTCCAATCTTAGAAGGAGTTACTGCTGGAGTAGGTCTTAGTTATCCACAAGATAATAATGGTAATGTGCTTGTTGATTCTGATGCTACTGATATAACTGGTAGCCTAGGTGCCGGTTTTAAGGCTTCAGTCTACACCTATGGAACTTCGACTAAAACGATATCAACTCGTTCTATAAAAGTATCTAGCACCACTAAGCAGGTAACTAATGCGAATCAAGCTCAAAATAATAAAAATCAAAAAGGAACTGAAACATCTAAAGGTAGTAAAAATTTAAATACGGTTAAATCAACAATATCTAATATTGTTAAATCAGTTAAAAAAAATTTTGGAGGTAAAAAATGATTTCAATCGATTTTAACTATATTTTAAGCCAATTATCATTATCAGAAAAAATTATCTTTTTCTTAATACCTTTAGCCATTGTAATTTTAATTATTGGAATTATTGCAATAGTATATGGTGGTTATCAGGCAAGAAAGCTTTCCTCTTACTTAAAGAAAAATAATCCAGCTGTCTGGAGAAAAAGAACATTTTTTTGGGAACTTCTGGCTAATTTCAAAACATTTAATCCAGCCATATGGAGCCAATACAACCCTATTGAAAATATTAAAAAATTATGGCAGTACATTTTTAATGATCAAGATACAAGCGATCCTAAAGTTCTCTTTTACAAACAAAAGATAAGGCCAGCTTATAAAATTTTTATATTTTCATTTGCTATGTTTGCTATTTTATTATTGTTGACATTTGTATTATTCTTAATATCTGGGGCAAAAATACAATGAAAATAACTTACGATAAATCAGTTGACGCGTTGTATATATATTTACTACTTGAAGCTGAAAGTAAAACCAAAAGTAAAGGCATTGTTGCAAAAACAAAAGGAGATTGGCCAGTTCATCTTGACTTTACAAAAAATGGTAAATTATTTGGTATAGAAATTATGGGTGCAAGTAAAGTTGTTGACGTGTCTTATCTCAAAAAATTAAGATTTGAAAGAATAGACCAGTAAGATTACGATAGTTTCCATTCACAAACGAACTTTTGTGGAACAAAAAAGAAAATTCATCACAGTCTGCCTGTGGGAGGTGATAACAAATGAAAAAATCCAGCATGAGTGCGAAGAGGATGTTTGCCGTTTGCCTACTCTTTGCACTCTTTTCCTTTTCACTAGCTGTAGCCACTACAAACGAACTAACGTACGACTCAAATGCCAATAACATAACTTTAACGTACGACAATGTAAACCGAGTTGCATCTAAAACCTCTCCCACAGAAACAGTTACTTATGGCTATGATCAAATTTTTCAAGGAACAGCTGGTTTTGGTACAGGTGCAAGTGGTTCTAGCGGGATTGTTTTTACTTATTATAATGGTCAACTAGAGTTTGGCCGTTATTCTACTACTGGTGCTGGTCTTTTCACACCAACAGCATCTGGTTCTGGAGAAGGAGGCATAGCCCCTTTTGTTAACAGCTTGGAAGAATTTGAAGGAGCATCATTTGATGTTAATGCAGATTATGGAGAGGGAGCTACTCTTGGTTTAGGAGCTAGTCTCCCTTATAACGAGAAAACAAATAGTTTAGACCTTAAAAAATCTTCATTTGAAGTGACAGGTTCAATAGCAGACGCAAACCCTCCTATTTTACTAGCATCGGCTGCAATAACTGCTAGTACAACAAAAGTAACACCTTTATTTAAACTAAATTTTAATCCTAAACTTATGACTCTTGGAAATAATAATCAGGCACATAAAAAAGAAGCTCCAAAAACAGAACAAAAACAATCAATATTTAAGACTATATTAAAAAAAATAACTGGGAAAAAATGAGGTGGAAATTATGGCATTAAGCATAAAGATGGAAATAATATTAGTTACAATAGGTTTATTATCTTTTTTAACTGGTTTTGTTAACCATTTTCTTCATATGCGCTACTTGAAAAAGCATAAACCAACGATTTATAATTCGCTAGAAAATAAAAAGTCTCTGATTAAATTACCGATTTTTATGAATCTTGATTTAAAGAAATGGTGGAAATATAATTTTAATTTTATGAATGAAAAAGAAAAAAGAATAAAGCTGCACAAGATAATTTACATTATTTCATTATTTATTTTTATGGCAGCACTAATAGTTTTACTGATGAATCCTGTAGAATAGACTTAAAATTTGCAAAAAATCACAGTCTGCCTGTGGGAGGTGATAAAAACATGAAAAAATCCAGTTTGGGTGCGAAGAGGATGTTTGTCTTTTGCCTACTTTTCGCACTCTTTTCCTTTTCACTAGCAGTGGCTGTTACCACCAACGATCTTAGCTACGACTCAGCTGCTAACAACATCACCTTAACTTACGACAACGTAAACCGAGTTGCATCTAAAACTTCTCCCACAGAAACAGTTACTTATGGTTATGATCAAGATTTGCAAGGTACAGTTTCTAATGTCACATCTAATAATATTCAAGTTAGATATGAATACGATGATAAATTACGAGTAACTAAAGAAATACGAATTATCGACAATATCCAGTTTGTCAAAGAATACATCTATGACTCAGCTAATCGAGTTATCTCTGCGGAAGTATCGGGAACAGATATCGATTTCATCTTCAACAAACAAGGCAAAGTAAAACAGATCCCTGGATATATTTCCGATTCACACTACAATCCCTTTGGCTCAATGCTGAATAGAACGTATAATAATAACTTAGTGCAGACATTCACATATAATTCTACTAATAATCGATTGCACGCCATTAGCATTCCATCCGTGCAGAACTTAGCATACACTTATGATAGTGTTGGAAACATCTTGACTATCAACGATGCAGTCAATAACAGATTGCATAACATGAGCTATGATTCATTAGATAGAATGACTAAAGCTGTTATCGGTACCGATAGATTTGCGTATTCCTACAATTCCATCGGCAACATTATGAAACTAGTAAAGAATAATGATACCAAGCACTTTGTGTATAACGGAAGTCAAACCCACGCACCATCAAAAGTTATAGAAGGTTCTGCTGGAGCTGAAATTTATCATGTTAATGAAACATCAAACACGAAGAACAAAACGATTCAATTCTTCCTTGTTAATGACAAAGATTCTACCTTGACTGGTGTCAATTGGACAGTTACTTTCGGTGACGGCGGAACAACTTCAGGAAGTGGAATAACACTTGGACCTGACAGTTCTACATTGATTACGACCAGTCGCACTTACGGTGTGGGTGGGAAATATCCAATAACAATTACAGCTCAATCCGCAAATATCAGCGATGTTGAGGTTAAAAACATAAGATTCGGATCACGAGCAGCAAATTTGCGGAAAACTGCAAATGTTGCTGCGAATTATACGTTTGAATTCGAAATCAGAAACGACATCAATGATACGATTAACAATATTGCCTGGAATTGTACGAATAATATCTTATCTTCAGCAAACTTTAGCTTAGCTGGAAATCAAACGCAGTATGTGTATCCGCAGATTAACTTTACCTCGCCTGGAATGAAAAATGTGACCTGTACTGTTATCTCTTCAGAAGGGATAGAATCCAAAGAAATAGAAATAGAGGTGCTCGGTCTGGATGCTATCAACTACGACGTGTTGGCCGAGAATACCAGCAACAAAGTAATTGCCTTTACTGCGAAGAATAATTATTGGAACTCAACTACTAATATTTCCGTCACCAGTGATTCTGCTTTCTTCAGCAAGAATGCGTATATTGGTAAAGATGACTTTGTGATGGTGATCAGTGAAGTGGAATATAGTTCCGATGGGGCGAAAACCTATACGATAACTCTGGATGCTGGCGGAAGCAATACAAAAACGAAATCTGTGACCAGAAAATTAGAAGGCGTGGCGATTGAGAATTATACTCGCTTTGATAACGGCGTACAACAACATTACACCTTCTACCTCAGGAACAAATGGAAATCAGGTAATATTACCTGGAACATGAGTGATCCATCTACCTCTGCAATAACTACAGTTGCATACAATCAGACCTTGAAAGTAGAAGTGGATTACAATTATACCACTCAAGGCATGAAGAAGGTGGTCTTGACCGCGCAAATAAGTTCCTTTATGGATAAAGTTACAGATAATTTTGAGATACGACCATTAAAGATTGACAAGCTAAATACACTCGCAGAAGGATTAGGTACTTCAGTGACGGAATTGGTTGTGAGAAATAATTTGAATCAAACTCAGTACTTCAGCTGGATATTTAATAGCGGAACACAGAACTTAACTTCGTCTCAAATATTGAATTTGACTACCAACAATATCTTTGTCTATATCGCTTCGAATTACTCGACAGCTGGAGTGTATAAAACGAATGTAATGATCAATTCATCGACATATAGAGATAATCAAACGGGAGTGATCGTCACATGATTTCCAGATTGAGAGTAATTGGGATTTTTATGGCGATGTTAATCATGATGATACCCATAGTTCATGCGACAGAATTAAATTTAGTGTATGATGCAAATGGTAATTTGATTTCTGGCGACGGAAAATTTAGAGAATTTAATTCATTAAACCAATTGGTCAGGATTAGAGATAATACTAACGTTACGATATTAGAAGAATATGTTCACGATCCTATTCAAGAAAAAATATTGGTGAAGCGAATTTATAATTCATCTGCTCAGGTTGCGGAAACAGTCTATTATGTTGACGAGAATTTTGTCAGAGTGGTTAATAGTACTGGTTCTTACGATTTCACCTATGTTAAGCATGAAGGACAATTGGTTGCACAATTAAATCCTGGCGGTTCTAAATATTTTATGCATGCTGATCATGAAGGCAGTACAAGTGTGGTGACGAATAGTTCTGCTGGTGTGGTTGAGAATACTCTTTATTCACCGCATGGTGAGATACTTTCTGGTGGAAGTGTATCAAGATTTGACAGCGAGGGTAAGGAATACTCTTCAGTAACAGGGGATACAGATTTCAACTTTAGGAAAATGAATCCTAGCTGGGGATTGTTCTTGCAGCCCGATACGCTGATAAAAAAGGCGTATAATCCTCAAAATTTAAATCGTTACTCTTTTGAGGAGAACAGTCCTTACGGAAGAACTGATCCGGATGGACATGCTTGGCAATTTGTAGTAGCAGGAATAATCGGTGCTGGTTGGAATATTTACAATTATCATGCTTCTCATGAAGTTCACACTACTAAGGGTTATATTGGTTACGGATCGGCTGGTGCTGTGGCTGGAGCATCTAGTCTTACTGGTCCAGAGGGCGCAGCAGGCGGCGGAGTAGTTGCTACTGGCATAGAACGTTATGTTGATGACAAAGAACTTTTCAGCAAAGAAGCATTTATTGAATACGGAACTTCTGCAGCTATTTCTGGTGCAACATTTGGTCTCGGGAAATTTCTTCCTCAAGCTAAAACGTGGTTGATTAAATCTCCTTCTAGTTATCTTACTACTAAAACTGGGGGAACATTCATAACAAATCAAATAGTTGAAAATATAGTTAATTCAGTATTAAACTCTGTTGTTCAAACAGTAAGTCAAGGTCAATCAGGCGGCGGTTCTTCCCGTTCTGTATTTAGTGGTAGTAGTAGCGGAAGTAGTGGTCAAATATCCAGTTTAGTACAAGCTTCTATGAATGCACCTAACCAGACTGCAGGTAGTATTATAAAGGCATGGCGCGCTCAGCAAAAAAAATAAACGTAGATAAGTGGAGGTAAAAAATATGGCCAAAGTTATTTGGAGAGACGTACATTGGTTTAGAATTATTATTATTATTATTTGGAGTTTAATGTTCCTATTTTATATTGTGGGGATAATAAAGTATTTCACTTTTTCCAGTGATTACAATTCTCTTTTGATGCTTGGTTTAGGATTATTTTTCATTTACGGTTTTCTTGGTTTATTGTTACCAAGTACAACATTTATAACAACGGATGGAATCAGAATAGGTAATGTTCCTAATGATGTTTATTCTACAGTTAGAATTAAACAAAAACCAACATTAATAGAATGGGATAGAATAAAAGAAATAAAAATTATTCGAAAAGAAGTAAGACATAATTATATACTTGTTTTAAGAAATTTTTTAGTTTTGGTTACATCAGATAGAAAAAAATACCAAACTTTTTTAGCGAATCCAGAAGGCTTTAAAGAGAAACTTAAGAAATTAAATAAGTCTAATCTACTAAAAAAATGAAAAATTATGAATAAAAAAGAAGTTTAGAAAATAATATATATTTTAACCGAGTTGCAGAGACAGTGTATTACGTTGATGAGAATTTTGTGCGGGTTGTGAATGTAACTGGAACGTATGATTTCACTTACGTGAAGCATGAAGGACAATTGGTTGCACAATTAAATCCTGGCGGTTCTAAATATTTTATGCATTCAGATCACGAAGGTTCTACTTCTGTGATTACAAATTCTACTGGTCAAGTAATTGAGAATACGACTTATAGTCCGCACGGAGAAATCTTAGGTGGTGGAAGTTTATCTCGTTTTGATAGCGAAGGGAAAGAGTTTTCATCTGTTACAGGAGATACGGACTTCCATTTTAGGAAAATGAATCCTAGTTGGGGATTGTTCTTGCAACCCGATACGCTAATCCCTAATGTGTACGACCCTCAATCGTTGAATAGATATATGTTCGAGAGGGGGAATCCGTATAAGAATGTTGATAAGGACGGACATGTTGGAATGTTAGCTGCTTTAGGTGTGTTGGCAGTTGGAGTGGTTGTTCTTGCTTTTGCGATTACCTTTTTAGTCTCCGAACTTACAAGACCACTAGCTGTTGCAGCAATTAGTAAAGACATTAGAGATGAAAAAGAGTACAACAAATTGTATAAAGAAGCCAAACAGCTAAATCCTAATATTGAAGATGCTTATGTATCAACAGTAACTGGTACTGAAAGAAGATATAACATCAAAGAATTAGAAAAAATGAAAGAAGGAATTAGTCCAAAATATGTCAATATTCCTGGATACTCAAATCCGTATGATCAAATACAATCACCTAATGGTTTTGGAAAACCAGCGACAAGTGTATCAGGATCAGCATATGGATCATCTGATCGAAATGTAAGAAGAACAACCGGCCAAGCTGCAGCAGCAGCCAGGAGAGCAGCTGAAAGCGCAAGAAGTAAGAAATGAGAGAATATTTATAAAGCTGGCAAAAATAGTTTTATAATGCAAAAGATGTTGAGTTGGATAAAAAGGAATAATGAAAATATTAAATCTAGCATTATCTGCTTATTTTTGAGTTTTGGTGTTTTGTTTATTGCTGGAAAGATAATAGAATCTATATTTATTCAAGGCCAAGCTTTTAATTGGTTTGGTTTTAACTCATTGAGTGTTCAGATGAGATTTTGTTTACACAGTACGATGATAATATTCTCATCTACAGCACTCATAACTGGTTTTTTGATTGATATATCTCTTTTAAGAAAAAGGTTTTCTGTAGTTGCAAGAATGATATTTTGGTTATTTTTATTAGTTTCAATTCTTGTGAAAGTTATTGGACATTATAAAGGTTTAAATTCGGTTGGAGTTCTCGATGTAGAGATTTTTCAAGAGATGAAGTTCTTACTATGCTACTAATTTCAGAAAGATGAATCCAAGTTGGGAATTGTTTTTGCAACCAGATACTCTTATACCGAATGTGTATGACCCCCAATCGTTGAATCGGTATATGTTTGAACGCGGAAACTCTTACAAATACGCTGATCCTGATGGACATTTTCTTATAGTTCTTGTTGCAATAGTGTTAGTAGCAATAGCGGTTACTAAACTTGGTATTTATGCAATCGATACCTATGGAACAGGAAAAACTCAAGAACAAAGAATCGATTATTTAGAAAACGCAGCAATAGGTGAAGTTACAGGTTTAGGATTAGGTGTAGCTGGGCAACAGGCGACAGGAGCACAAAAAGTGGTTTTAGATGCCGCATCTGATGCTAATGATCTTGGCGATGCAGTTAGACCTCTTTTAAGAGAGGAGGAGGAAAAAGAAGAAGAAAAGAAAGCTCCAAAGTTAAAGCTTGTTTATTACGTGGGTCAAAATGGAAAGGAGATACCTATGTTAGTTCCGGAAGGTACTACAAGATTAACAAGAAGTGGTAGTGGCGGTGGCAGAAGAAGCAATGTTGAAGTAGTATACATTAAGGACGATGGAACAGAAGTTTATGGTCTAACTGGAACAGAAGTTCCTGAAGGAGCATCTCCACCTCCTCCTAAGGAAGACAAAAAACCATCTAAAAAAGATAAAAAAGCTTAAATAAGCTAAATTAAATCAGATTAAGATGAATAAAAAAATTAGAATGATTTTAAATCCTTTTATTTTTAGCGTAATTTATGTTTTTATTCTCATCTTTTCACAGGTTATTTTACAATTAATTTCCAAAACCATCGGCTCTTTCAGCCTTATACTATTTTTTCTGTTTACAGCAGTAATCTATTTGATTACATTGTGGTTGATGTTAAAAGTTACATTAACAGAGCATGGCAAGAAAGATGATAAATGGATACTAAGTATATATCTTGTTTTATTTGTCACAATAGAACTCTTTTTGATTAAAGCAGTTCCTTTAATTTTATTCGGAGAGCTGAGCTCTGCTAGATTGGTGGATAGTTTAGTAAGTATCAACAGCATAATCCCTATTCTAATTTCTGTGACTTTTCCGTTCTTTTACAAGCGTAAGTCAGCATAATCCCGTACTAGTCTGATACATAACCTCTATTCTATATATCTATTTTTCATTGAACTGGATCAATAAGCTTCTTTAATAACTTCTTCCCAAATTCCTAACGCCAGCAACAACTCCCCATACTACAATTCTTATCCAAACCTTTTATCCTTCTCTATTGCAATTACCTTTTATAACATTCATATTCAAGAATAACTTATGCACGTGACTGCGGGTGGGCGCATTATGCTCGATTATGATCCTGTGACAAGTTATTCCTAACGGAGGTAAACAAAATGTACTGCGGAATTGATGTAGCTAAAAATAAATCCCAAGTTTGTATCTTGGACAAAGAGAAAAACATTATTGCAGAATTTGCCATCATTCACAATAAAGAAGGCTTTGCAAAGTTAGAACAACATCTCACCAAAGACACAAAAATTGGTTTAGAGACAACCAGTAATTACTGCAAAGCGCTCTACCACTATCTGAAAGACAGGTATGATATCCATTACGTTGATAATGTGCAGATGAAAAATTTTGCGAAATTACATTCTCCGAATGTCAAGAATGATAAAATAGATGCAAAACTTATCGCAACCTATCTCTCATTCAACTTTAAAACCGTAACTGCCATTGAAACTGATGAAATAAAAGACTTATCCAGGCTGTATTATAAAACTCTGAAGAACTTAACCAGATATAAATACATGTTTCAGAATCAGCTCAACGTAATCTTTCCGGAGCTGGAAAAACACTGCCATCTCCGGAGAACGGTAGCTATTGCCAATATGCTCTTGCAATACCCAACTCCGCAGGAAATTGCCGAAGCAAAAACGGAAGACGTCAGAAATGCTTTAATCAAAGATTTTCATCGCGGAAGTAAATTTACTTTAGAATATACTCAGAAACTACAAGAACTAGCGCGAAATTCCATTGGAGTGAAAAATTATCCCTCTACCTGCTTCAAAAATACAGTCGCCATTATGCTGTATTACCAAAAAATGATTGACAACATCAAAAAACAAATGGAGGAAGCCTTGAAAAAATCGCCGTACTATCCTTTACTTGAAAAATTTGGATACGGCAGTGCTGGCTTGGCAACCATTGTCGGTGAAGTAGGAGATATCCGGCGGTTTTCCAATCATAAAAAATTCATCAAATACTGTGGATTAGATGTTAGTGAAAAACAATCTGGCAAATCTATGTCAGTAAACTGTTTTATCACTAAAAGAGGCAATAGAATGCTGCGTTCCATATTTTACGATAGAGTGTTAGTCCATCTGTGTTACAAAACAGAAATCTGGCAGTTTTATACTAGATTGCGAAAAACCGGAAAACATCCTAAGAAATGCATGATTGCTGCTGCTAGAAAACTGGCAGTAAAAGCGTACTATGATCTATTGAATTGTCATTAAAGAAATTAAGCAAAGAATAGCGATAGCTCTAAGATTTCAATGACGATAAGCACAGGATAATTTATATAGAAGTAAAGACTTGCAATGTACATGGCAAAGAAAGAATTAACCATAAAACAAATTGCAAGAATAGCTGTGCCTATCTTGAAAAGGAACGATGTAGTTAAAGCAGGAATATTTGGCAGTTACGCCAGAAGAGAAATGAAGAAAACAAGTGATGTTGATTTTCTTATAAAAATAAAAGGCAAGAAAAGTTTATTAGATGTTGTAGGTATCCAATTAGATTTACAAAGAGTTCTTGGCAAGAAAGTTGATCTTGTTGAATACAAAGAAATTCACCCTCCCCTTAAGAAGCAGATTCTCAATGAAGAGATTAGAATCCTATGAAGAAAAACGAGTTACTTTTTATTGAACATATCAATGATTCTATTAAAAATATAGAGGATTTTGTAAAAAGTGTATCTAAGAATAGTTTCTTGAAAAATACAGAAAAACAACATGCAGTGGTTAGAGCAATAGAGGTTATTGGAGAGGCAGTTAAGAATATATCTCCTGCATTTAGGCACAAATATCCGGAAATTCCCTGGGCGAAAATTGCGGGAATGAGAGACAGATTGATTCATCATTATTTTGGTGTTAATCTAGAACGTGTGTGGGATGTTGTAAAAGACGATATTCCTAAACTCAAGAAGCAAATTCAACAGATTTTGGATGAATCACTAGGCGAAAACTAGCTGGTTCTGTACGCACGGGGATAACGGGCCCTCACTATTTTTTTAATTTTTACTAAGGTAGTTCTGTTTACGATCCCCAATCGTTAAATCGGTATATGTTTGAGAGAGGAAATCCTGAGAAATATACTGATCCAGATGGACATATTGTTCCGCTCGTTTTATTTGGTGCTGGAATGTTAATCGCTGGTGCTCTTATAACATTAATATGGGCTGTAAAGAAAATAGAAAATCCAAAACCAATAAGTACAACTGAAGCTGCCGATATCGGATCAACAGCGGCAAGCGAGATAGCTCCATCAGCGTTGGAGACAGTATCTCCGAGTACGGCAGCAGTAGCGAATAAAGGAATACTTCCTTTACAAGTTGCATTAGGTACTTATGATGCAGGTAAGAGTTTGTTAGATAAGTATTTACCTGAGGAAGAGGATAAGGATAGTAAAAAGAAAATGGTGCCAGTAGTAATCCAGGATGTTAAAGGAAATACTCAAGTATTTTTAGTTAGGGAAGGAACATCTCAATTTTATGTTAGTGGTGGAGGAGGTAGTGGTGGTGGGGTGAACTATGTTATTATATGGAAAAATGGTAAACCTATTGCTACGATTAAAACAACTCCCGGAAAATCCCCATCAAAAACTGTTGAAGAAGCAAAGGAACAAACAACTAGCACAGAACAAAGCAGTAAAAGCAAAGAGACAAAAAAAGCTAGTTAAATATATACATAAAAAAGAAAACTAACCCTAAGATAACATAAACCACTAAACTAAAAGCTCTTTGTTTGTTATTCTTTGCTCTCAGAATAAACCATTCCGGATTTTTTACGTATATGCCGGCCGTGATGAAAGCTAATATTGATGTGATGAAATATAATTCTGTAAAATGAGAAATAAGTAAAGAAATCGGCAAAAGTAAAACGTACAATATCTGTAATATCTTAAATAGGTAATTAGCCATAGGGTAGAATTTAGTCTAAATCTATTTAAATTTTTCTTCTCAAAAGTGTATGATGCTTCTTTTGAGAAAATGAAAGAGGGTAAATTCTACTATGATGGGTTGGGATTGCGCGGAGTTACAAGAGGTGCGTTGACAAAGAAATTGACTTCTGGAAACTTGATTGATGGCACGTAAACTATATTTTATAAATAAAATTCTTCTTCCCGTTCTGTATTTAGTGAAAGTAAAAGTCAACCAGCCATATCTAGTTTAGCCCGGGCATCTGCAAATGCTAAACCTGGCCAAACAGCAGGTAGTATTATAAAAGCATGGCGTGCAAAGCAGAAAAAAGGTAAAGATTGATGGATAAAGTGATTTTCCTCCAAAAACAAAAACTAAGTAAAAGTAATATTTAAATAGAATAGAATTAAGTTAATAAAAATGAACGAAAATTTACTTGATGCTATAAAAAGAACGTTTAGTAATAAAAAAATTCTTTTAATAGGATTTTTACTCTCTCTTAAAATTCCCTTTTTGTATCTTCTTACAAACACAATTATATTTGGTTATTTATTAAAATGTGGTGGTACAGTCTCAACTTACAAGAATAAGCTTCCTCCTTTTGAAAAGATCACTTCTTTGTTCAAGTTTGGAATTCTTGGAATATTGGTTGTCTTTTTATACCAACTTCCTTTCTGGATTTTCAGTGTATTTTACTATTATGATTTAGGATTAAATATTAGTGGCACGTAAAGTATATATTATAAATGAAATTAATTCTTCCCTCTAGAATGGCTTATACAATCAGGAAAATCTTAGAAGAAAATTGGAGCGATTTTTGTAACAATAATCCTGTTACCGACTATCAAAAGAAAGAAGTTGAAAAGATGATACATTGCAGCAAGCATAGCTGCAACAGCAGAATATGCTCTTCCTGTGGCAAGAGATACACTGATCAATGGTCAGAGCAATTAAAGCATTACCTCTTTCCGATAAAACATAAGCATATCGTCCTGACAGTTCCAGCTATTTTAAGGCCAACTCTTAGAGATTGGAATAATATCAAGATCTTCATGGATTCTTCCGCACTATTTTTAAAAAATATTTTCAAAGCAAAGGTATTGCCGTAATCACCATATTGCACACCTTTGGAAAAGATCTGAAATTTCACCCGCATTTGCATCTCATCGCTGCCGAAGGATATTTTTCTGACAACACTTTCATTCCGGAACCTATCTTTTTCAAGTCTAAATTTAATAAGATGTGGAGAGCAGTCGTTTTGAATAAGCTTGGTGTTTCTTTAGAAAATTATCATTATGGTTTTTATGTCTGGTGTGATCATAAAAGTACTTTCTCTATAAACTATGTTGGAAGATATGTCCGGCATCCGGCAATTGCCAATAGTAGAATTATTGTTTATGACAAAAATAATATAACTTTCTTTTACAAGGACAACCAATCAAAGAAAATTGTTATAACCAAATCGGTAGATGATTTCATTTCGTCGCTTGTCCAGCATATTCCGCCAAAACAGTTTAAGATAATCAGGTATTATGGAGTTTATTGTAGGAATAAAAGAAGACTAATGTAATCTATTTTCAATCTCTTTTTTGATAGCAGAAATATAAAGATCAAATTTCAATTCAGCGCTCTTCCACATCTCTTTGCTGATGTCAAGCCCTTCGTATTTATTTCTGTTCCGTACTGTCCTGATGTTTTCCAAAAATGCCCAATCTAACTCCAAATCTTTAAAGTGGAGAACAACAAAGGCAAATAACCCCTGATGGTTGCTTGTTTTTTGCCGTTCAAAACGCATTAACTGGTCACAAAGCTCTCGAAAGATGTCATAATGGATATTAAAAATGACTCTCCAGCTTGGATCTTTTAGTTTTCGTAAACTTTTTCCGAAGATATAATCTTCCATAACCATGAAGATAACCTTCTTTACTTCATCTTTATCCAGATTGGCTTCTTCATAGAACCCTTCTGTTGAAAGCTGCTCATATACATTAAAAGGACGATAGCTCCGCACTTTAGTGCGGAGTATCAGCCCTTTTATGCAAGAAGGACAAAGTCCTTCTGCACAGAAAGACTGTGTCTTTCTTGTGTCACAAAGTGCGGGGTTTAGAAAGCGCCTTTTTTCAAGCCACACACTTTAGTGCGTGATGAGGCGCTTTCCCGCACTTTTATGACTTGCTTTGCTGATCGTTCTTTAGGCATGGATACTGACCTTAAATGGTTCGATACTATTAGTTATATAAAATCCTTTTGTGATGTTAGGGATCACCGTTCGGTCTAAATTTTTCTTAAGTATCTTCTTGTTTTTGTAAGCGAATACGTGTAGGTCTCGGTGTAATTTAGTCTCATATAATCCTTTATGAAACTCGGCATCATCTCCATAGATAAATAAGTCGATATCGCTTGAATTACTCCAGTCGCCGCGTGCAAAACTTCCAAACAGGATGGCGGTCTTGATATCTTTACAGGAATTAAGGTCTCCAAAAAGCCCGCTTTGTTCAAGGAGTTTTAACCCATATAATCTTTTTTCGGAACGAAATTTAGGAAAATCTTTATTTGCTATGTAATAGGGCATTTTTCCCTTATTCTTAACGCGTATGATAAGTTTCTCATTAAGCAACTCTTTGAGAAAATGATTTACCCGCTCACGGCTTATGTCTGATTCTATAAGGATGGACTCAAAATGCCATCTTCTAAGTGTATTGTGGAAAAACAGTGCTTTAATCTTTTCTTTCATATTTAGTATGAAAAATCAAACTAATATTTAAATATATGTTATTTTTGTGATAGGCGCCTAAAAGTTTTTCTCCAGGTTAGATTTAGGGATTGATATTAAAAAGTACCAATGAAGTTATATCCTTAACTATCTAAATCATTATAAAGCATTTTTATCTTCTTTTCGTATTTGGGGTGGTGTCATGTATAAAGTTCCCTTAGCGGAAATCAAACAGAAAATTCTGGCCAGCGATAAGCTTGGCAGCGATGAATTAGAATTAAAACTGAAAGCTAAAATCAATGAGCTTTCCGGCCTAATCAGCGAGGAAGGAGCCGCACATATCATCGCCAATGAATTAGGCATAGAAATTGTTTCTACCACCCAGAAAAAATTGAAGATAAAGGAGATCTATTCGGGCATGCGTAGTGTTACGACTGTCGGCAAGGTGGTGCGGAAGTTTGAGGTGCGCGAATTCGCGAAGGAAGACCGCAGCGGGAAAGTATGTTCAGTCATCTTAGGTGATGACAGCGGCACGATTCGGACCGTATTTTGGAATGATCAAGTGGATTTACTGAAGGATGTTTCTGAAGGCGACATACTGTTAGTCAAGGATGCCTATGTGCGGGAAAATAATAATGGCAAGGAGATTCATATGGGAAATCAAGGAAGCATCGAGATTAACCCCGAAGGAGAAACAGTGCAGTCAGTGCGGGAGTCAGCCGCCCATGAGCGGAAAAAAATAGCCGAGCTTCAGGATGGCAATGGAGCAGAGATTGTGGGGACAGTAGTCCAAGTATTTGACCCGCGATTTTTTAATGTCTGCCCAGGATGCAGCAAGAAAGTGACGGAATCTGCTGGCGCATTTAGCTGCAACAGCCATGGCGAGGTGAAGCCAGCGGTATCGTATGTCATGAATCTAGTCCTTGACGACGGATCAGGAAATATCCGTAGTGTTCTATGGAAAAATCAAACTACTCATCTGTTAGATAAGACCGAGCAGCAGATAGCCTTGTATAAAGAAAATCCGGCTGCGTTTGAAGAGATCAAGACTGATCTGCTAGGCGAGCAGTTGAAATTACTTGGACAAGTCAAGAAGAATGAGATGTTTTCCCGTCTGGAATTTAATGTGCAGATGGTTTCCAAAGCGAAGCCGGAAGAGGAGTTAGCTCGATTAGAGAAAGCATAATCATGGAAGACTGGGTTGCAAAGAAGTTATTGGAATTGGGATATGATCAGGAACGAAAAGAAAATGCTACATATGGAAATCTTATTTCAATTTCTCGAGGATATTTAGGCGGTTTAATCTTACTTGAGGGAATAGTTGTTGCCCGGGATAGATTATCTGTTCCGATTTGTGATAAAAATATCGCTGTTAGCGGTTTTCGGACTCAGAATTCAAATTCATTGTATGGAGATCTCTTTGAAAAGAAATCTGATGATGTAGTTATTGATCTTCAATTAGGATATTTCAGTACCTTATCTATAAGTCCATTAGAAAAAAGATTTGATGGGGAAGGGGTTTGTTTAGATTATATCTCTCCAAGTGATAGGATTTATGTCGGTAAGGTTCGTAAAAATACTTTTACTTTAGTATTCGAAGACATACGAAAAAATCGTGTAGCAAGCTTTGAATTCTGGACCAAAGGCGAAATGTTGTATGTGCCGAGGAAGGGTTAACGTAACCTACCGCGAAGGAAATTATTTAAAGAAAATGCACCTAAAGGAAACAGCTGATTATGGTTGAGCATCAAAAGTATGTAAATGCTACATCTCTCGCTTATTGTTTTGTTAGGATGAAATTTCCGTGTGGCTTATCCGGTCTATCTGCAGCACCAGTAACAGTATCCCATACTCCAGAAATCTGTTTGTCTGAAATAGATGTTGGTCTTAATACAAGACTGTCATATTGAAACTTTATTTCGCTCGGGTCACCCCTCACTGTTTCAGTATATACTGTGTAAGATATTTCACTACCTGCTGAAAAGAGTTTAGTGCCGTATTCGTATTCTGTTTTATAGAAATTAATTCGTGGAACGCCCTCTAATACATATGCACTTGCGAATAGGGGGGTGCTCTCAGAACTACTTCCAACAAGTTCACAGAAATAATCAGAAGATGGGCGTGAAACAGTTGTCTCACCACTGATCGAACCACTTGTATCTGTCTCTGTTATCCCGGCTGTTAATTCATCCTGTAATGCATCTGCGAGGCTCGATGGAACTGTAAAAGTTACAGTGAGGGTAGAGGAAAATTCGCCACAATTCTCCCTTAAAAGGGGCCGATATGTGCCAATCAAAGTTCCACTCCAAATGTCTTTGCCTCCACCTGCAGGCTGTCGCGCGGCTTCTTCAAAGCCCCCTTCTTTTAGTGGAGTTTTTGGTGGAGTATATGTCCATGCATCAAGTGTTGTTTTTATAGAAGTCCCCTTTTCAGTTACTTTCACTTCCTGTACCTTCGGAGAAAAACCAACTGAAGTGATATGCGCTTCATAATTTCCAACAGGGACATAAACCTCTGCTTTCCCCGACTCATCAAGTGCGGCTTGCATACCAAAGCCAACATTTGCTTTGCTGAGTAGCTCGAGCGAACCAGTACTGAGGGGAAGGCCGTACTGGTCAGAAGTAGCGGTAATGGGAAGAACCGCTAGAGGTTTTCCGAGTTGCTCCCAAGTTGACAGAGTCTTGCAGCCAATAAATTCATAACTTCCAACAGTTACTACTTTAATTCTATTCCCTCCGCTAGTAGGACCGCAGGCTCCTTTCGCCGAAGCATCGAATCCAAAGCTCGCAACATCAATAACAACACTCCTCACACCAGGAATTTCTCCTTCTGTTACAAGGTGGAATATCCGCTCTGCAACCCTTCTTTCTATCTTTCCTCTAACCCAATCGGTATATTCATCTTCTGTAAATGCATGTTCTTCAGCGCCACTAAGGGTTTCTGCATATTTTCCAAGCGGTATGCCAAGAGAATCGATTGCCTTGGCTGCCAGCGGCACTATTCCAAGAAGTTCGTTCACCTGTCCAACAGCATCTTGAACTGGTTCAAGAAGTTCATCTAGTACAATCTCCTGAATTACCGAACTGAGTCTATCTCCTGTAAGAGTGACAACAGGGCCGCCAACATAATCGCCAGTTTCTTCGCTATCATCCGCTACAAAAAGGCCCGTTGGTGAAGCGCTTCTACCACGGAGAATAACCATCTGCGGAGCAAGTCTTTCTTTAGGATCAACAATAAAAAGAACACCCTGGGAACCGCTCGCTCCAATAGCTAAGCCGACCGCCAATCCTTCTAGAGGATTACCGCTTGCTTCATCAAGAAAAACAAATGTAATATCTTCGTTTGCGATATTGAACGTTACTTTACCATTTACATCTGTTACTGCTGCCGTACCGGCTTCCTGAGAAATCTCTTCCTCTGGTGCGCAGCCGCTGAGAAGAGCAAATACGAACAGCAAAAAGAGAAGAACGTGGGATGTTTTCACTTAAGAAAGTATGATTTACTTCTTATTAAATCTTTTGATATTAGTGGCTTCATCCAAAAAATAAATTAGCTCCTTTCTCTTTCTAAATTTTTATGGGAAAGCCGAATCTTCGGCTCAACCCACAAATAGACTCGATTCGCAATCGAGTTCTATACCCATCTGATCACGACATAAAGGTTAGAATCTACCCACTGGACAACCCACTGGACAACTAACAATAGCCTTTAATTCTCCAAAATTTTCCACTTTAATGCGTTCTTAAACTATCCACTCCCGCACTGGACAACTCCGGCTGGAACTTATAAACTACCCCAAGTCCTAGTATCCCAGCAATCAAAAATTTGGTTGTGCCTCGCTGCGGTCAAAATTGGCCGTGGTTTGAAAAAAGATCCGAAAGGAAGAGGTCATAAAAAATGACACAAAACGTACAGGGAAATTTCCCTGAGAAAAAATTTAGGGCAGGAGCGGTTTCTGCCACAGTATGGAATAACAAAGGCCAAAGGGCTAATGGGGAGGAATCAGAGTATAAGACTATTTCCATCGAACGAAGTTATACCGATAAGAATGGAAAATGGCAATCTACCAATTCTTTTCGTATCGCTGATCTACCAAGAGCGCAGGTGGTATTGCAGAAAGCATACGAACATGTAGTATTACAAGAGCAAGATTTATTTAAAGGAGGCGCAAATTAAAATGACAGAAGCAAAAACTAAAGCCATTGTAGATGAATTGATTCAAGATGAATTGAAATCTAAAATGCCAAAATATAATGAACCAAGTAAGGGGCTAAAAATGGAAAAATTAACTTTAATGGACTTGCCTGGCGTAGGAGCAGCTACTGCGGAAAAATTAGAAAGCGCAGGGTATCATGACTTGATGTCATTAGCTGTTTCCAGCGTCGGAGAACTGATAGAAGTTACTGGCGTCTCTGAAGCGGTAGCGCGAAAGATGATCAATGCAGCCCGCGACAGCATGAAGATGGGCTTTGAAACGGGAATGGATATCTTACGCCGTCGTGAATTAGTTACAAAATTATCTACCGGCTCAGCTAGTTTTGATGCTTTGATGGGCGGCGGGTTTGAAAGCGGAGCAATTACCGAGTGCTTCGGAGAGTTTGGATCAGGAAAAACCCAGATTGGGCATTTATTGACCGTCAATGCGCTGAAAGAAGATTCTACTGCAACTACAGTGTATATAGATACCGAAAATACTTTCCGTCCGGAAAGAATTAAGCAATTTGCCGAAGCAGCAGGAATGGATGTAGAAGACGTGCTGTCCAGAATCATGGTAGCCAGAGCCTACAATTCAGATCACCAGATGCTGTTAGCCGAAAAGATCGAGGATTTGATCTCCAAGCAGGGAAAGAATGTACGCTTGTTAGTAGTCGATTCTTTGACTGCGCATTTCCGGGCAGAATTTATCGGCCGAGGAACTCTGGCTGAACGTCAGCAAAAGCTGAACCGGCACATGCACGCTCTGGCAAGAGTAGCGAGCGCCTATAATGTCTGTGTATATGTGACTAACCAAGTGATGGCCAAGCCTGATCAGTTCTTTGGTGATCCCACTACATCTATCGGCGGACATATCGTAGCGCATGCCTCTACCTTCAGAATTTATTTGCGTAAAGGCAAGAAAGGCACTCGGGTTGCGAAATTGATTGATGCACCGAATTTGCCGGACGGAGAATGCTGCTTTGAAGTCTTAGAAGGCGGAATCCAGGACGCGAATTAGTCGTTTTGAATTTTTATTTTTTTATTATTTATTTCTTTTTCATTCTTTTTGCAATTAATCCTTCTTCTTTATGCCAGTTCATGACCTCTTTGACGGTTTGTTCTGTTTTAGGAAATTGCAATTGATATCCCAAACTGATAATCTTTTCCGGGCTGGCGGTGTGATCCCCAAAACCATACATCATCTGATGTTGCTTGGTAAGTTTCGCAATGGGATTGACCAGCCATCTCGGTAAAGGAATTCTTTGCGTGATTGTCTTTAAAGTAGGCTTTTGTAATTCTTCAGGTATTTCCTGCCAGATCATCTCCAGCAGTTCTTTTCCCGTTAGTGGGGTAGTATCTGAAGCCAAATACGAAATATCCTGCGGATCTTTGCTTCTTGCTTTTTCATTTTTCTCTAAATAGTTTTCTGATTTCATATTTTCCATGAGAAAATAGCATATCCCTACAACATCCCGAGAATGAACCATGGATGCTTTGTGCTTTCCGCCGTCAGGAAGAAGCATTGCTCCTTTGAGGAGCATATCGATCAATTCTGCATTTCCATAAAAGCTTCCGGGCCCAAAAATCCCGGCGGGGTCAACAATATTTACGGTCATATTGTTTGCTCCATTGCAAAAGGCAGCAATCTCCCTGCTTTCCTGCTTTGATCTTGCGTAGGGGTCAGAGGGGTTTGGTCGTTTCTGTTCCGTAATCGCAAATTGTTCTCCTTTTTCCGCAAACTGCTCATGGCCGTATACAGACATGCTTCCAACGTGGAGAAAAGCTCTGACATCGTGCCGTATGCAGGCTGCAAAGAGATTGGTAGTGCCTTCAGCATTTATTTTCATCAGGAGATTTTCTTTGGCATCATGCCTGAAAAGCGCACCAAAATGCTGAACGTAATCTATGCCTTTAACAGCGTGGTCTAATGATGATTCGTCAGTCAGATCTGCTTTTACAAATTGGAAATCATGTTCGCTGTATCTATGTTTAACCGCATCAAGCCATTTTGGCTCTTGAATATCTGTAGCACGGACACTCTTTCCTTGTTCCAACAGATACTGGACCATCTGAGTGCCAAGAAATCCTGCTGCCCCGGTGACCAGATATTCTGGGGCCAGATAAGATGGTTTTCTGGAATTGAGAGGAGACATTCTTAATTTTGAAGATCGCTTCTTAATTAATCTTCTGCAACTAACGGATCTGTAAAATCTGCTTTTTCCACCAGTGTCCTGAGAAGCGAAGCTTCTGGGATGCAAGAAATTAAGAAACTACTTAATTTCTGCACTGAAATCCGGTAGTTTCCTGATTTCATGTGCCAATAAAGTAGTTTCTTTATTGTGCA
>JAUYPX010000032.1 GCA_030697505.1 Nanobdellota archaeon
CAGTGTCCTGAGAAGCGAAGCTTCTGGGATGCAAGAAATTAAGAAACTACTTAATTTCTGCACTGAAATCCGGTAGTTTCCTGATTTCATGTGCCAATAAAGTAGTTTCTTTATTGTGCATATTTCACTGGTGGTGAATCAGTGATTTCACCTAGGCTGGAAAAAGCAGGGTCGGAAATTCGACCGAGCGAAGCGAGCATGCCACTGGTGTGTTCACCAGTGGTGTCGAATTTCTTTGACAATCTTGAAAAGTCGCCTTGGCCGGCACCTTCGCCTTTTTCTAGTTGCATTTCGAAGGAAAAAGTAACTTAAACTTTATCTTCGACTAGCTTAGCTCGGTGCCATCTTGGCCATGGCGGCGACTTTTTCTACAAAGCTGAACTAACGTATTTTTATCCTAATTTCTCCAATAAAATCCTGGCTGCATCTTTTCCTTCGGTAAGCGCTCCGGGAACTCCTCCGGCTCCGAAAGTATAATGAGAGGCTAGAATTACATTTTGCAGCGGTGTGTACTTTGACAAATTGTTGGGAACGAATTGCTGCGGGGTAGATTTAACTCCATAGACTTCTCCTTGATTATTCATATATCTGGCCACAGTTGCCGCGGTTAGCGGATCCAGGTGAAGTATCCGGTGCTGTAAATCTGTGCCGAGAATGTCATCAATGAATCTTATCTTCTCCTGCATGAATTTTATTTTTTCTTGATTATAATCGCCCTTGTTGCCGCCGCTTTCTTTACGCCCTTTAATCCAGCCATCGCGGTCACGGTCCTGCACATAAAAATTGAGAACATGTTTTCCTTCAACGGGGTTTCCGGCGAAATCATATATAAGCCCTTCCCGGTGCAAGGTCGGCGCAGTAAGGTATAACTCCTTCTGCGGGTCATCAATATCAGCAAAGGTTTCTGCCACTACCAGTGAAGCGACGTCAAATAGATCTCTGAATTCTTCTAAGTGTGAATCGACGATAGCATGAAATCCGGTTAAGGATGTTGATTTTTCCAGTCTGCGGATCTTTTGGATGTAACTGGAAGGCAACTGCTTTTCAGCATAACGAACCAGGGTGATGGGATCAGCAGTCCAAATGACTTCATCGACGTCAAACTGATAGGTGTTTCCTTTACTAAGCCCATTGGCGCTCTTTTCTGCTTTTACGATTAGGGTTTTGACTTTTCCCTCGGCGATAATCAAGTCTTCAATTCCGGTATGGGTGAACACTTTCCCGCCTTTTCGTTCTAACACTCTGGCCATTTCCTCGGGAATCTTTTGGAAGCTTCCATATTTGGGCATCTGCGCTCCGCCATCGATGGTGTAAAAGGCAAGCGCCACTTTCATCAGATTGCTGGCGCATTCTTCTGAACTTAAACCCACATAACCATTTAGAAGTTGAAAATGAGCTTTTAATTCTGTACTGGAAAAATATTTGTTCAATACTTTATCCCAGGTAGGGGTAAAGAGAAATCCTGCCGCCAATCCACGACGGCAAAGTCCCTGCGCAGCGGCGTTTACAAAAGAAAGATAGCTAGGCATACCTGCAGTCCATTCCAGCAGGCTTTTTTTCCAGCCCGGATTGGTATCGACGTATCTTTCGGCATTGATAGAGCGC
This sequence comes from Nanobdellota archaeon, assembly GCA_030697505.1. GTDB lineage: Archaea > Nanobdellota > Nanobdellia > Woesearchaeales > GW2011-AR9 > JACPIL01. The sequence continues at coordinate 1,606 of JAUYPX010000032.1, forward strand.
ATATTTTGGAAGAAAGCTTGTACGCCTTTCGCTTCCTGCGGAAATTTTTCTAGTAGCATTTTTTCCCATTCTACATCAGAATTGGGCATGATCGCTTCGCCTTCTCGGGTGACCGCGCGAGCGAAATTTGCCGGCCTTACTATTTCTCCTACCGCCTGGTCAAAATCTACTCCGGCGCCCTCTAAAGTCTTGCGTAACTCTTTGCCGGGATCAAGATGAGATAAGACGTGGATAGATTCTCCGATATATTTTATGCCTAAAGGTTTGACTGCTTTTTCCCAGCTTTGCGCTCCTCCGCCAACTTTATCGTGTTTTTCAAGAATGAGGACATCATGGCCTTGGGCAGCGAGATAATTTCCAGCAGTAAGCCCCGTAAAACCGGCTCCCACAATCCCTATTTTAGCCATAAATAAGGCGGTAAGGCCATTTTTTATAAAGTTATTGAAACTCTTATTCAAAAAAGTGTTTGCCGTAGCGAACACCAAGCTGGCGGGAATAGTTAGAGCTCCGCTGTTCTCCATAGGAAAACTCAGGAAGCTGGTTCATCCTTTCCATTTTCATGACTCCGATAGGCTGTCCGTGGCGGATGATCTCTGCTTTGTTATGTACACGGACTTCTAAAGTGATGGTATTTCCTTGCTGTTCCTTTCCCGGAAAATATCCCCAACCAGGGTCAAGGAATCCAGCGTAGTGCCAGGTCACATTGCCGGCGCGATGATCAAACTGCGATAATTCTGCCGCATATGCGGAAGGCAAGCAGACCGCTTCATTAGTGGAGAGCAAATAAAAAAATCCCGGCTCTAATTCTAATTGTTTATTTTGCGGTCTCTCAATAGCATCAAAATATTGGTGAAGATGATGTTTTCCCACGCCTTGAAAATCAATAGGGAGCTGGCAATTTTTCTTGGCGCGGTAAGCGACGATAGAAGAATTTGTATGCTCTCCGGTCAGGTCTGCGCTTAAGACAATGCCATTGTCAACTTTGACGTATTCAGCCGGCACGGGCAGTCCTTCTTTGGTGTAAATCAAGGGGCGGACCATCATCACCGAACGGATTTCTTCGTCGGACATGGTAGGATTTCCGATGGAGTAACGGATCTGGTTGAGTGAATCTCCTTTGCGCAGAATCATATCAAAAGAGTTAGGAGCGGTTTCTAGATATAATCTTCCCGTATATTGGCCACTGATAGATTCATATTGAGGAGTCCGGTCTGCCAGCAAACGCGCCAGAAGGTCATCTCTTCCAGTGCTGCTTTTAGGATTGGAACGCAGCCGCGCATAGGCAGGAATATCAACGCTTTCCTGCAGAGAAATGATATAAATTCGGTCCCGTCTAAACTCGGCACCGTTTTCATCAAGATTAAAGCGTTTTACCGAATGTTCATGAGCCATCAATTCTACGGTCTCATTTTTCATAGGCCTGACGCTGCCACCCATCTGCCAGGCTTCACTGCCCAGATGCAGGTCAAGACTGGAAGGCTGGATGATAGGTTTCCAGAGCACAGGATCATAAGTTATTTTTGGATTAGGTATCAATAATTTTCGGCCACTTATCAGATCCCTCAAATCCCGATCAGAGGCAGTGGTATTTTGGCGCATGGTAAGATTGAAAGAAAGGATTTTAAAATGATTATGGTTTGGTAGAAGATACTTTTGAATATCAACATTAGCTTTTTATAGTAACTGTCATTTTTAAGCTCATAAATTCAATGGAGGAATAATATATGGATGGAACTGAAGCTCCTGTAAAAGTAGGAGAAGAATACGATGTGATGATTTCCGCCGTAGGCGGAAAGGGCGATGGTATCGCCAAGGTGAAAGGATTTGTGCTGTTTGTCGCTGGCGCAAAGAAAGGCGATTTTCTGAAAGTGCGGATCACCAAAGTTCTGGCCAATGTTGGTTTTGCTGAATCAGTGAAGAAGATAGAAAGACCGGAAAACAGAAAGTATGCGACGGTTTCTGCAAAAGAACTGGAAGAACCGGATGAAGAGCCTGAACACAGGTACGAAGAGACAGAAGATTTCGGCGAAGATAAGTAAAGCATGAAACGTCTGTTTGTTGCCGTACTTGTTTCTGAAGAAGTCAAGGAAAGGATAAAACCAGTAGTGGATGAACTGTCTAAAACCGGCGCGGATCTGAAAATTGTTTCTCTTTCTCATTTGCATTTTACCTTGAAATTCTTAGGCGATGTAGATGAGAAGAAGATTCCTGAAGTTACGAAGAGATTGGCCGGGATTGCTGAGAGAATGAAATCTTTTGAAATTTCTCTGAAAGGTGTTGGCGTTTTTCCTTGCATGGAAAGGATTAGTGTGGTTTGGATTGGAATTGAAGATTCTGAATTAGTTTCTTTGATGAAAAAAGTAAGTAAGGAATTAGCGTTTGTTAGAAAGAATGATCATGAAGAAGAAATTGCTCATCTGACCATTGCACGAGTGAAGAGTACGCGAAATAAAAAAGAATTGCAAGAGTTTGTGAAACGGTTTGAGAAGAAAGAGTTTGGCAGGATGATAGTTGATAAGCTGATTCTGTTTGAGAGTGAATTGAGGAAAGAAGGAGCGGTGCATAAGGTGGTGAGGGAGTTTAGGTTGGGGTAATGCTTGTCGCTCTCTTCATTTTTAGACTCAATCACAACCACAAATCTTAAAAGCCTATATTCCTTACTGCTCTTGAAAGAGGTAGACAAATGTCCTATGTAGTCTGGTTTAAGGAGCTTAGAAAGGATTCTATTGCTATTGCAGGTGGTAAGGGTAGTAATATCGGTGAAATGCTCACCTTGCATCTTCCCGTCCCCAATGGTTTTGCAGTTACGGCGCAGACGTACGGCGAATATCTGGAGAAGACCAGAATCAAAGATAAGATTCTCAAATTTCTAGAAAATTTAGATGTAGAAGATACCGATAAACTCCAAGCAGTTGCAAAACAGATTCAGGAACTTATCATTTCCACCCCCATACCGCAAAACATGGCAGAAGAGATCATGTATACGTACGAGATGCTTGGTTCAATCAAGCAAAAAGCAACTGATTTAGTAGAGCCAAAGGAAGTGTTCGTGGCAGTGAGAAGTTCTGCGACGGCAGAAGATCTGCCCGAAGCAAGTTTTGCCGGGCAGCAAGCGACATTTCTAAACGTCAAAGGAAAGGAACAGGTTGTTTCTGCAGTCTTAGCCTGCTGGGCTTCATTATTTACCGCTAGGGCAATTTATTATCGGGTCAAGAATAAATTTGTTCATGAAAAAGTTTTGATCTCTGCCTTAGTGCAGAAGATGGTCAATGCTGAAAAGTCGGGGATCATGTTCACGGTCAATCCTTCCACCAATCATGATGATGAGATCGTGATCGAAGCGATCTATGGCTTAGGAGAATTGATCGTCGGCGGAGAGATAAATCCCGATCTTTATGTAGTCGATAAGAAAACCAGAGATATAAAAAAGATCGAAGTGCGCAAGAAAGATTTTGGCTTGTTCAGAAACGAGAAAGGAGAGAATGAAAAGCGTGCGATTACCAAAGACAAACAGGAAAGGCAGGTTTTGAATGAGAAACAAGTCAAGGAATTAGCGCGCTTAGGAAAAAAATTAGAAGAGCATTACAAAAAACCGCAAGATATCGAATGGGCGGTGGAAAAAGAAGAAGTGTACATCGTGCAGACCAGGGCGGTGACGACCTTTAAGCCGCATACAGTTGAGCGTCCAGATGTTGCTGATGAAACCGGTAAGATTTTGCTTAAAGGGGAAACGGCCAGCGCAGGAGTGTATACTGGGCCGGTAAAGATTGTACACGATCCTTCGGAGTTGAATAAAGTGCAGAAGGGCGATGTGTTAGTGACGACCATGACCACGCCGGATATGGTCCCTGCGATGCAGCGAGCCGGGGCGATTGTTACGAATGAGGGCGGAATGACCTGTCATGCGGCCATCGTTTCCCGGGAGATGGGAACTCCTTGCATTGTAGGTACACAGCATGCTACTGATCTGCTGAAGGATGGAGAAATGATCACCGTACATGCGACTCGAGGAATGGTCTACGAAGGGAAAATTGAAGTCAAAGAACTGCAAAAAGAACCGGTTGAATCCATCTCTCGCGGCGAGGAAGTGGTCACGGCAACAGAAATCAAAGTGATCATGGATCTTCCTGATTTCGCTATGAAAGCAGCAGCGACCGGCGCAGATGGCGTGGGTTTAGTCCGATTAGAAATTATGATCGCCGATGGCGGAATCCATCCGGCAGAATATATCCGCCAGAGACGAGAAGAGGATTATGTTCATCTGTTGAAAGAAGGCATTCGAAAGATCGCCAAAGCTTTTGGGCACAAGCCGGTGTGGATACGCTGTTCAGATATGCGCTCAGATGAATATCGGAATTTGCAAGGCGGGGAAAAGGAACCGCATGAGACCGATCCCATGATCGGCTGGCATGGAATACGCAGATTGCTAGATGAGAAAAAGATTTTACGGGCAGAATTTCAGGCGGTGAAAGAATTGCACGATGAAGGTTTTGATAATGTCGGCATCATGCTGCCGTTTGTGATTAGAGTTGATGAGTTGCGAAGGGCAAAGGAAATAATGAAAGAAGCGGGCTTGGAACCGGTCAAAGAGATTGATTTTGGGGTGATGGTAGAAACTCCGGCCGCCTGCTGGATCATTGAAGATCTGTGCAAAGAAGGAATGAGTTTTGTTTCTTTCGGCACCAATGATCTGACCCAGCTGACTTTAGGAATAGACCGGAACAACGAAAGGATCGCTCATTTGTTCAGCGAGATGCATCCGGCAGTCCTTGGTGAGATGGCGAAAGTGATTCAGATGTGTAAAAAGTATAAGGTAAAAACCTCCATCTGTGGGCAAGCTGGAAGCAAACCGGAGATGGCAGAATTTTTAGTGCGGCAGGGAGTCGATTCCATCTCCGCGAATGCGGATGCGGTAGACGGGATCAGGCATACTGTTGCGAGGGCAGAGAAAAAGATTCTGTTGGATGCAGAGAGGAAGAAATAGGCCTATTTTAATTTTGCAATATCGATAAGGATTCTTTCTTGGTATTCCTGCGGCGTAAACAATTCTGTAGGGGTTGGCGGATTAAAGAGAAGAAATTGGATGCCTTTCTCTTTATGTCGGTCAATGATGGGTTTTACGATTGCATATCCTCCTTGATATAATACCCGGCCGGAGAATTGATCTATTTCTGAAGGCCATTCTTCGAATGAGAATTTTTTTTTGTCTTCACCATTCATCTTGTTTTCGAAGTACTTTGCTATCCCTTCATTGATCAATTGGTCGGCGATAATCTCTTCTGGAAAAGAAAAATACTTTTGAAAGGCATGATGATTTTTTCCTAGAGCTTTTTCTTTCATCTTATCACAATAAAAATGCGCCAGTTCGTGATCAAGGGTTCTTTTAACGTCAACAGTATGGTTGAAGGTGGCTATTTTTGTTATAAAATCACTGAAGTCAGGTTCTGGTTTGATCAAAACGCCGCTCGGGAGATAAATAGTGTCTTTTCCATTGTGGTATAGCCCGTATAGCCCAGCTAATCCAAAGGAAGGGTATTCTTCGGGGATGAGATATTCTATTTTTGGCCGTTCCGTTGGGTAGGTTATTCCTATTTTTTCTTCCTGTTCTTCAATATTTTTTTCCAAATTATTTTGTACGTAGGCTTCAATATCCGGATCTTTACGATAATAGAGATAGAGTGTAGTCATCTCGGCGGCGGGAAAGTACATCGCAGCTGAAACTGCGGACCAAAAAGCTGTTTTTAGAATAAATCTTTTTTTATTCATGGTCGAGACAATTCCTCTAAGATTCTCTGTTGATACAACGGTAAATTGAACATTTCCTGTCCTTTGGGCGGATTAAACAAGAGATATTCAATCCCTTTTTCGCCGTATCGGTCAATGATCGGCTTTACTAAATGGAATCCGCCGCTGTAGACTATTTCATCTTTAGGGATCAACTCCCAGCTGGAAAAAAATCCTCCCAAAGCCTTAGGCCATTTTGCATCCGTGAAGGTATCTTCTTTTCCGTTCATTTTTCTTTCGATATAGGTGGCAGTCCCTTCCGAGATAAGCTTGATCCCCAACTTTTCCAGCATAGTCCTGTCGTTGTATTCCGGCCAATTAGTGTTGGTTCTTTTTTCACTAAGCTTGTCCAGATAGTAATGTGCTAATTCATGGTTTATAGTGTCATACACAGTTTCGACATCCCAATCAGGCAATTCGTATCGGTCATTTTGTAAAAAGATTTCATTGGTCTTACGGTCATAGAGACCAAAATTTCCACTTTTATCTGCGGGAAGATGATAGTGGATCACTGGACGTTGTGCGGGGTACTGTATGCCTATCCTTTCTTCCTGCTCTTGGATGAGCTGTTCCAGATTTATTTCTACATACATCCTGACTTCTTGCTCTTTTCTTTCCGAAGAGATGGCGTTTACCATGGCTGCACTAAGCAATCCGCCAGCAATTGCCCTCTTGATGAGCGTAAAGCCAGGCTTTGTAAATCCCACCTATTTTTTTCCTTTTTGAGTTTAATAAGCTTTTTCTTAATGCGGTATATCCCTCGATGATAAGATCATTTCTTAATCGGAATCCTGATGAATTTCTTACACTCCAAGCAAGAGATGATCACCTTTCCATCTCTGGTGCGTATTCTGGCATTTACACCGGGTTTTAGATATTTATAACAGTGCTTGCACATCCTTCGTTTTAATTCTCTCGGTATTTGCGCATGCACTTTCATGGCGATTTTTCTGGCTAAAGAGAGATACCGGTTGGCAAGTTCTTTGTTTTTAGGGAATACTTCTTCTGCCTGCTGGAAAAGGATCTTAATGCGCTGCAGGGCGATCTCTTTCTGCTTTTGCTTTGAAAGGAGGGGTTTGGACATTTGAGGAACAAAATTCTTTTAAACTTTAAAAAGTATTTCACTATTATGGTGAAAGGCAGGCCCATCAAAAGCAAGATCAGACAGAATATTGTAGAGATTCTGCATTATTTAGGCGAAGGATATGGGTATCAGGTGGCCAAGATGTACAACGAGATATTTCCATCGGTGACGCAACGGAGTGTTTATTACAATCTGCAGAAAGGGATTTTGACTAAAGAGATTTCAGTCCATAAAATAGAAGAGGAAAAAGGAGATTTTTCTTGGGGCAGCATGGTGGAGAAGAAGTATTATTCTCTGGGCAAAAATGCAGAACCGAAAGGAGAGAAACGAGTGAAGGAGTATTTAAGCACATGGAAAAAAGAACGCTCGCCGAGCAGGTTTACCAGCTTTGTCGACAGATGGAAGTCATGGAGATGAACCATGCTTTTTCTGCAGAACAGTTGGAATGGTTTAAGTTTGGATCAGCTTTGAATTGGCTGAGGGAGAGAAATTGAATACTGGGCTAAACAAATATTTATAAACTGATACCAAAGTGGAAATTTATGGGTATGGTCAAAGAAAAAGTTCTAATTACTGACATTGATGTCCAGCGCTTAGACATTTCTCACAAATCCATTTTATTAAATTTCAAATCTTATGAACAAGAGCTAGTGGATTTCTTGATTGAAGATGCTTTAGATAATCAAAACAAGAAAATTTCAGCAACGTATTTATGGTTTTACAAACCAACAAAAGAATTAGTAGGATATGTTAGTGTATTGACAGATGCAATCAACTTGCAAGGCGAATTAAAAGAATATTTCAGGCAAAAGCATATTTTGTATAAATCATTGCCTTCTTTGAAAATAGGAAGATTATGCGTTTCAGATGATTATTTAGGAAGGGGGATAGGAACTTTGATGATAAAATTTGTTATTATCTTAGCCGAAAAGATAGGTAATGATGTTGGTTTGAGATTTATTGCTGTAGATGCAAAAAGAAATCAAGATCCTAAGAGGGACTCTGTGCATTTCTATAAAAGATTTGAGTTCGAAAGCTTGAAGCAAAGAGAGAAAGGACCTTTACCTATGTTTAAGGATTTAATTAAGAAATGACTCGAAATATTTCCTATTCTTATTGATATCAGCATAAAGCTTCTTATCTATTTTAGAAATGGGGGAATTCTCCTTTTTTATCATCATTTCAACAAATCTTTTTGCTTCCTTTCCTCGCAAGGTAGGAGTTGCCCTTATTGGTTTTGCCATAAATATTCAAAAGAACGGTTTTATTTAAATTTAACTGTAACTAATTCGTCATTTTTTGTCTTTGCATGGACTTAAGGATAGTTTCAAAGCCGAAGAAAGCTATCTCTGTTAATTTCAATTCTTCCATAACTTGGTTTATTTCAGGACCAAAGGCATGATGGGCTTCCTGTAATCGCGCTTTACTTGAAGTTATATTTGAAGAATCATAACAATAGTTGTTGGCTGAGCCGAGCGGCATGAAGCGATTTATAATGACTAATTCTTTTCCAATGAATTTAGTGGAAATAATAATGTTAGCTTCATCCAGCAAGGTTAAGCAGCAGGAACGTCCCAGATTCATTCCGCCGCCTAGATTAGCTTCTACAACCATGCCCATCAGCGCCAGAGCTTCTAGATTCTCTCCAGAAGGCTTGTAATGATCACTGCGTAAGCCAGTATCAATAATTCCCAGCCGATAGGTAGCTGGCTCATGTTCAAAGCGGACCGCCTCTTGAAGCAGGGAAAAGTCATCCCTAAGATATTCAGGCAATGATTCTTGCGCTTTTATTTCTGCCAGGGTAAACTTGCTATCGCACTTAGAGGTGGCTTTTCTGATATAATCAATAAAATCTCTTGGTATTGCTGCATTACCTTGAAGATACTCTAATTGTATTCTTTGCAAATGAAGATTGGCAATAGCTTTAGCTAAATAATTTCTCATAGTATTTTTTTAGAACGGTAATATATAAAACTATTTCTTTCTTGGGACTGATTAATAATTCCCAAGAAAGATTAAAAATCCAGCTTAATGCTAGTTGGGATTTTTATTCCCGTCTGGGTTAATACCCCGCAGCTCTGCTGCGATTGGGAGTTTCATTTCTTCAGTTGCTTCAATCCTTTCTCAGTGATCTTGACAACGTTAGATGACCTTCCGTTAGCCGGATCGATGACTTTCTCGATCTCGATGAAATTGTAATCCTTGAGTTCTTCGCAGTTAGCCTTTACGGTTCGGTAGCCGGTGTTTACTTTTCTTTCAAGTTCTGCGTATGAAGCTGGTTTCTCTTTGACCTTATGGAGAATTTGCTTTTTTATCTGGTATGAAGACCGTTTCGGCATACTGCAATATAATAGGAATGTTTAAATATGGCTAACTCATAATATTGCAGTGAGTGGTACAAAAAAACGGCCCAAAACACATAAAGGCGGGATTTGTTTTAGGGTGGGCACTTGGTATTTTATTCATTCTTTTTGGATTACTAGATTTGCAAAGGAGCTTTTTTGCTGGCCTATTTGTAATTCTTGGAGCAATAATTATTTTACCTCCTTTTGGAGATTTTATAGAAAAGAGATATAATTATCACTTATCAGGATGGTCAAAAATAATATTATTATTTATGCTTGTGTTCATTGGCATGTTCATTAGCTTAATATTTAGCCAGCCGAGTGGACAGTTCAATCAAAAAGTTACTGAGGAAACTAAGGTTGAATTATTTATGATGAGGGCTTTCTACGGTCAATGTGAGCCAGGGGAAACTTTTGAAAATAAGTTCATGAGCGAATTTGAAGCTGCCGATTCAGAGGAAGCAAAAGATGCTGCACGCTCAGGATTCAGAGACGAAATTGATCGATGTAAATATTTCAGCGACAGCAAAGAATCTTGTGGATTGGAATCTGGCTGCGTGTGGAGATAAAAATGAAATCACTTTGGTTTATTCGTAGGTGGAAGTTAAGGAAAGAAAGGGCAAAATGAAAAAGAAAGAAAATCTTTGGGAAGAATTGGAACATATTGAAAGAAAAAATAATATAGCTCTTTTGATCTCTATTATAGTGGGTGGAATTTTTATCTTTATTGCTTTTATTGATGAGCCAGAACCTAAAAATTTTTATCCTTTCTTTTGGGTTTTAGTGATAGTTATCATTTTTACTTTTTACTATGGCAAGAAACATAAGGGTGTAAAAGCTAAAATAGGAAAGCATGAAAAGTTTTACGGCGTCAAAGAAAAATGAAAAACTCAAAAATAAATAAGGTTGAAATGAAAAAAATAAAGCAAGATATAATTATGGGAGCTGAATATTCTGAATATGGACTGGATGAAAATAAAAAAAGATCATACCAACATATAAAAATCACAAATCCAATAGTATTAGGTATGCAAATAGCAATAGGAATGTTTATCGTACTCCCTTTGCTCATAATCCTGATATTGATTCTTTTAGGTCTTTTAGGGATAAGTCTTTTTTAACTTCTCTCCCCCCGCCCCCAAAACCCTTATAAACACCCCTAATTCTCTCCAAATAATGAACGCCATCACCATCAAAGATTTAGTAAAAACTTATCCCAATGCTGAAGCTCTCAAGGGCGTATCACTAACCATAAAAAAGGAGAATTCTTCGCTCTGTTAGGACCAAACGGAGCAGGAAAAACCACATTAATCCAAATTCTCACCGGTCTCTGCAATAAAACGTCTGGTGAAGTTTCTTTATTCAACAAAGACGTCTACCAAGATTATGTGGAAGCAAGGCAATTAATCGGCTTGGTTCCGCAGGATTTCAACTTTGATATTTTCGAAAAAGTGTATAATATTCTGTATTACAATGCTGGTTACTTCTGGATTCCTGCCAAAGAACGTCCCGCTAGAATAGAAAAAATCCTCAAAGATTTAGGCTTATGGGAAAAGAAAGACGCCATGGCCATGCAGCTCTCCGGAGGCATGAAAAGAAAACTCATGATCGCGAGAGCTTTAATTCACCAACCAAAAATCTTGATTCTAGACGAGCCTACCGCAGGCGTAGATGTAGAGACCAGAAAAACAATGTGGGAATACCTCAAAAAATTAAACAAAGACGGAACTACTATCTTACTAACAACCCACTACCTGGAAGAAGCAGAAGCATTATGCGAACGCATCGCTATCATCAACAAAGGTAAGATCATAAAACTGGACACCAAACAAGCCCTCCTAAAAGAGCACGGAAATAAAAAATTGGAAGAGATCTTCTTACACCTGACCAAAAATGACAACTAAAAAGACTTCCATCATCCCATTAACAACTCTCATCTTACGAGATACCAAGCGATTCTTACGTATCTGGACCCAGTCACTTATCCCCCCTATGCTGACTTCCGTCTTATTCATCCTTATCTTCGGCTATTCCTTGGGTTCCAGAATTTCAGAAATAGAAGGCGTTTCTTACCTCAACTTCATTCTCCCAGGATTATTGATGATGGGAGTGATCATGAGCGCCTATATGGCTGCATCCTTCGCTTTATTCATCCAGAAATTCCAGCGAAGTATAGAAGAATTACTGGTAGCTCCCATTGCCTACTGGCAGATCATTGCCGGAACAACTATCGCAGCTATGCTGCGCTCATTTATGGTCGGCTTAGGTATTCTAGCAGTAAGTCTATTGCTTACCTCTATAACAATATACAATATCTGGATTCTTCTTGCTTTCATAATTCTGATCTCCATGCTCTTTTCCTTTGCAGGGATCGCCACCGCATTATGGGCCAAGAATTTTGATCAGATGAGTATTTTTTCGACCTTCCTCATCACCCCTTTAACCTACTTAGGCGGAGTATTCTACTCTATCAAGATGCTGCCTCCCATCTGGGCCACTGCAGCCAAATTCAATCCTATTCTATACATGATCGATGGATTTCGATACGGCTTCATCGGAGTAAATGATATTCCTATAGTCTATTCTTTTGCAGTTGTAATTTCCCTGACGCTTTTCTTCTTCGTCCTGTGCGTCTGGATGTTCAAGACTGGGTATAAATTGAGAACATAAGGTATATCCCTCAACCTTATATATTTCTTCTTTCTTTCCACTTCCATGAAAGCACCGGCATTGATCGGCTTAACTGCTCTGCTTATGGGCTGCACCAAAACCTATAACACTCCTGAAGTGAAAATTGAATTAGCCCAATGCTTAGTTAAAGAAGGAGTAACCATGTACGGAGCTGAATGGTGCGGCTATTGCAGAAAAGAAAAAGAAGAATTCGGTCTGGCTTGGGAAATTATGCAAAAGAATTATATTGAATGTTCTGATGAAAAAAATATAAATCGATGCATGCAAATAGCTATCGATAACAGAATTTCTTTCCCAACCTGGAAATTTAAGAATGGAAAGATGGTAATCGGCTACAAAACTCTCCAAGAATTGGCAGAACTTTCTGGCTGTAACTAATCATTATCCACTCTGGGCGCCAGAATAAAACTCAGCGATAATCTATCTTTAACTTTATACTCCAGCTTCAACGGATAGTCATTATTGAAATGCAAGGACACTTGTTCTGCTAACTTGCCGCCGGCAATCATCTTTCTCAGATACTCTAAAGAATACTTAGCCTTAAACTTGTCGGCAGAAGTCGTTTTGATAGAAGTAACATCATCGGGCTTGATCTCGATAAACGCTTTGGACAGATCCCCTTCTGCTTTGACGCACAATAAATTTTTCTCTCCTAAGAAAGTAACTGATTCCGCCACCACGCTGACGTCTTCGATCGCTTCTGAAAGCATCTCGGAGGCAGACTCCACCGTAATAGGAAAATTTAATTCCGGAACCCGTTGTTCCTTATCTTCCAATTCTAATGTTGGAATAGAAAATGATCTGACCGTATTGCTTTTCATCACAATCTTCAGCTTATTGTCTTCGGTAGTCTCTAAAGTCAGAATATCATCCGGCTTCGCTCTTCGCAGGATCTGCTTCAAATTATTCAGATTGATGCAGACATCTTCCGTTCCTTTAACCTGGTATTCGGTAAAACAGCTGCTCAATAACTCAAACACTACCATGGCTACGTTAGCCGGATCCATGGCCACTAGTTTCAAGCCGTTAGTAGAAGCAGTGAATTTTGCTTCTGAGACTAAATCTGAGATGATAGAGATGCTATCCTTAAAGTATTTTGGTTCAGCTAAGACTAATTTCATATTGTACCCCCTCAAGATAGCCCAGTAAGAAACCCTTTATAAAATTTGTTGTTGTGAAGTAGTATTTATCTTCTGCTGGTTGTCAGTCTGAATGCGGTGTTTAGATTATCAAGGTATTCATTAGAACTAACCAAGGATAAAACGTCGCTCTCACTCAAATTTGGATGAGAGGATGAACCACTTCCATCATAATCTAGTAGACAATCAACTGCTCGCTTGAACAAGTGATATGTATTTCCCTCTAGTGGGCTCATATGAACTCCTCCTTTTAGATAACTTGAAACATCATTAAGAGCTTGGGCTTGAGGATTACTCAAGCAAAAGGTAGTTTTAACAACAGTGGGTTTTGTAATTCTTTTGACTGTTGAGGCATACCCGTCTAAATCAAAATAAAAATCTGCTAATTTTTGATCAATATTAGCTTGGACCCGATCTCTCCAAAAAGAAGCAACCTTATCTCTTTCCCAAAGGAGGAAATCTTTACTCCCGACTTTTATCCTTTCCGTACCATCTATCTCTAGATGTTTAAGGAGTGAATCTATAGCTTCATCTAAATTATCTAGAAGAGGTTGAAGTTTCCCGGTATTTGCATCGTAACCAAAGGCAGAATATGCACGCCTGAACTTCATTTGCCTATTTAGTTTTATTGCATGGATTTGATCATATGCCTGTCCTACTTGATACCTTTCATCTCCGCCAAAATTATTCCATTCGTGCATGGTATTTTTCACCTTAATCTTGTTATTAAACTTTGTGTAGTTTTGTTCTTGCGGTGCTTCACTTCAAACTCAACCGTTTCCCATCTTCCATCACATGGGTATTCTTAAAACCAAGTTGCGCAGCCAATTCGGCGATCATCTTTCCCTTCGCAGGCTCAGCGTGAATAGGAATAATATGTTCCGGCCTGATCATTTCCAGCAGTTCGCGGTGATCTTCCCGCGCGCCATGCCCAGAGACGTGCACGTCTCTAAAGATGCGCACTCCTCCAGCTCTTAATAGCTTCTCCATCTTCTGCCGATTCTCAATATTTACCGGAACCGGAATGACCTGGCAGCTGAAAATGACCACATCGCCCTGCTCAAAAGTAAAATCAACGTCTCCTTTGATCATCCTTGATAGTATTGACCGCGGCTCGCCCTGATGCCCGGTGCAGACAATTAAATACTTTCCCTTGCCTTCTTTTCTGATCTTCTTGAAGATCTTGTCCAACTGATCGCGATGCCGCAGCATCTCTACTTGATCAGTAAACTTTACCAAGCCTATCTTCTCGCCAGCGCGGACATATTTATCTAACGATCTGCCGAGAAACACAATTTTTCGATTCAATTTTTTTCCTAATTCAATGATGCTCTTCAGCCTGGCTAAGTGAGAAGAAAAGGTAGTGACGATCATGGCTTTCCCTTCGCCGGAAACACTTAACATAGTATCTTTCAGCAATTCTTTAGCTACCGATTCAGAAGGGCATTTCTTATGTTCATGCGCATACAAGCAGTTCATGATCAACAATTTAACTCCTTCTTTGCCCAACTCTTGCAATCGTGCATAATCCGGCTTCTTTCCCAGCACCGGCGTATTGTCCAGCTTAAAGTCATTAGCATACATCACTTTTCCATACGGAGTATGGAGCACCACGATAGCGGTTTGGGGAATCGAATGAGTGATATGCACAAATTCAATGGTGATCTTCTTAGAGACTTTATATGAAGAACCAGAATTTAAGACTACAAATTTATGGGGAATTTCCAGATGCTCATCCCACAAGATGCTTTTCAGCACTTCAATCGTATAAGGAGTTCCCAACACTACTGCGGATGGCGGAAACAACGGCGCAGCATAGGGAATAGCGCCGACATGGTCCAGATGACCGTGGCTGGGAACGATAGCGATAACTTTCTCTTTCCAATCATCGATAAATCCATAATCAGGAACTGCATTGGCTTTCAGCAACGTGCTATAAGTCTTAGTGCTGGTATCTTCCATATCTTCCGTAAATCTAACATAATCAAACATGCTCAAACCCATGTCTAGAAGGACAACTTCATCATCAACTTTGATGGCAACGCTGTTACCTTCGGTTTTAGTAAAACCGCCGATGGAACAGATTTCAATACCCATAGCCTAAAGAAAGTTTTATGATTTATAAAAGTTGATGATAAAAGTAGAATAAAGCTTGTCAAATAAAACCTTTACTCTTAAGATATTCTTCGTAACCAAAATCTTTTACTTCTTTTCCTCTGGTGGTAACCAGTACTTTTGATGCATTTAAGTTCCAATCATAACCAGGATATCCAGATGTTCCTGCGGTCGGGTCTAAAACCAGGCATTCCACTCCATCATCATTCAATGTATAGGTCTGCATTTTAAGATTGGTATTAAAGCCCCATTCTTCTGCTGTTTTATCTTTTATCTTAAATGAGACTGTTCTTCGTACATTTATCTTGTTTCTGACACCTTCGGGAGCTCGGTTCACAAAAAAAAGCACTGCTGGCGAAGACACTTCGCAGGTGACAGAAAAGGACAGCCCGCTTCTACTGCATTCTGAGTAATGCTTAAAATGTGATCCGGGATCTCCGTAGTAGCTTTCCCATTCACTTTCTGAGGGGTTCTGCGGCTTATTATCTATATATCTCTGATACTCTTCAAATGACTCTATCACAAAAAAATCCAAGGTGTCTGATGCATCTACCTTGATCTTGAGCGTGGCGAAGTCATGGTTAGTGGCGTTGAAAAGCCACGCTCCTGAAATCTGCTGCCTATAGCCAGAATCCAAAATATCTATATGCGGCTCATAGACATATTCGTAGAAGACACTGGAATCTTTGGAGATATAGCTTCCTTTTCCTTCAGTTCCTTCTGCAACAGAGATTGTCCATGCTTTTGTCTGAGAGTCGAGAAGCGATTGCGTAGCGATATTTTTCAGGGCCGTTGTATTGATATTGCATACCGCTGAATAAGCGTGGCTGGGGGTTAAGATCACTGCTGTATCCTGCCCTACATTTTCCAGATACGAATTTATAAGTATAGAAAGATCTTCACAGTCTCCGCCATTAGTATTGATGGTATCAGACGGTGGTTGTACTATCTGGATATTGGGATCGGCAACATATCTGAAATGCTCTACAATATATCTATAGATCTTATTTACCTCGCATTCTTTTCTATAATAAGAATCACACTCTTTGGTTATTTGTCCCGCTGCGACCCTTAAATTTACATCACTCGTCACTACTGATTTTATGTAGGGCTCGACATACTCTAAAAGTTTTTCATCTTGCTCCAGTTTAGCTGAACGTATAGTTTTAGTGCCCACTGTCTCTTCATTAGGTTCACCATAATTCTTGAGGCAGCTGCATACAAAATCTTCGTTACTGGAAGAAATATTTGGCGAGAGAAATTCTTCTATAGAATTGCAATAGGTGTCGCACTGCGCTGTGGCTAAATCATTAGACCCCAACCCTGTCGAATTTGTCGTTTTAGAAGCCATCATGCCTACAATTATCGACATTGCTATAATTAATATAAATAGTACTCCAAAACCCATTATGATTTTGCTAAAGATACCCCCTTTTTTTTGCATACTCTAAGGTTTATCTTTATCTTTAAATCATTTTCTATTAATTGAATTATGCACCAGGATAAAAAAAATATGCGGGCGGCAGGATTTGCGATGCCCTTATTTAAGCAACCGCTAAAGATGCAGTTTCTATTACTTTCTTAACGTCACCAGAAAAGACTTTACTCGCACGGAGAATTTCAATAGCCATTACTGATCCATCTTTAGCAATATCAATAGTTACACCACTAGGAAGCTCTATGCTTTTCCAGTATACTCCTTGCTTTAATTGGATATTAAATACGTCCTCTTCTTTATCATACCAAGTTTCCATTTTTAGTCAAGCCAAAAGGCAGTAATTATACCAAAAGACTCAAAATTCTGAATAGAATTTTGTGCCTTTTGTATATATGAAGGACAGAACTAAAATAGTCAATTATTTATGTCCTTCAGTATATTTTGAAAGCCTCTTTCTTCCGTTTGTAAACCACTTTTAAGATTCTTCCCGAAGGCGGAATCCTGCAGACAGCATTCAAAGCATCCGGCCAGTACTTATCTCTCAACTCTGCTGAATTCATGATTGTGTACTCAATATCAGCAGTAGTAATATTTGTTCGAAATCTTTGCTTTTTTACCCAATGCCTGGAATACTCAAACTTCATAATCCTTCATTCTCTTGTATTTTATAAATATTTTGTGGAAAAGTGTTTTTCAGAGTAAAAATATGCGGGCGGCAGGTCCAGTCACTATGTTCGTGACCTGCCTACAGATGAGATGCAGGTTAAAGAAAGTAAATAAAATGCGGGCGGCAGGGATCGAACCTGCGTAGGCACTAAGCCAATAGATGACTTACAACGAGTTTAGTCATCGCACTCCTTGAGCACTCATCACTCAAATGCCTTGAGTTTGGATTTGTTTAGCATCGCACTAAACAATCTATCCCGTTTGACCGCTCCGGCACGCCCGCATAAGGAAGAAAAATCAATGCTTATTATATAAAATTAACTAAAAAATAGTGTTGTGTCTTATCCTGAAACTATTTCCCTTCATAGAAAAATGATGTTCTATTTTTAGAATTATCCACGAACGGCGACCACAGCACTCTGCTTTTCTTCTGGATCTTGATTTATTTTTTCTAATATTCCTGTAACCCATCTAGAAAAAGCGTCAATATACTTATTAAAAATTCTTTCTAAGGAAGACTGGTTTGGGTCGTAATAAAATTCATCTATAACTAAATAAGAATTTTCTAACTGTGTAAGTGAAGTATCATCAATAAACTTTATAGTAACTTCGCTGTCTTTTCCAACCTTAATATGGTCTAGGAATTTTACTTTATCTCCTAATTCAAGCTGTTTCCATGTTTCGTCTTCTTGTGCAACTTCAACTTTTCCTTTTAAACTTTCAATTTTGCCAACTTCAGTCCCAATAGGAGCACCGCAGCTCCACGAACTGCAAAGAACAGAGCAGACAACCTGATATGAGGATTCGCCACCTTCGGCTTGGCTGTCTAGATTTGATGTATCTATATCCCTTGTTTTTGCATAAGAGTATTCCTCACCAGTGGGTGATGTGGCTGGACAACCACTATCCCTTATATCTTGAAGTTCATAATGCTCGTCTGTCCGGAAATCAGTAATTTCCACCATATAATCAGTTCTCCAACCTCCATGTTTAGAACACTCTGCTGTTTTCTGCTTCATTAATTCATCACATTCTGCCGCTGTTTTTGACGGCTCACTATCTGGTCCTGTTTCGCTTTGCAGTCTTTCCTTCCATTCTTTGAGTGTGCCGCCCTTCTCGTAATTTCCATTCTCAGAAATTACCTCCTCTTCTACAGTGTTTTCTATCTCTTTGAAAGGCACAAGGTCTTTTTTAGCTTGATTGCACCAAGCCAGTGTTGCAGGATAATTGCAACATTCGTCATTCAAACAGCATCCTCCTTCTTCTCTCGTTAAAAATTGCCCTTCAGGTCCAGGACCACCAACGCATTTACCTTCAGGAATTTCAATAGCCATAGTAGAATTAATAGAAAAAGATGTAAGTAGAACCAATGAACTAAATAAAAATAACGTGAACAAAACTCCTCTTTTCATTATTCTTTAAATTATTTTATAATTTAAATAACCTTTGATAAGTTACTACCAAGAAAAATTCAATTCATATTCTTTAACCTGCTTTCAATTTCCCGCAGCTGTGTCTCTAATTCATCCAAGTCGCCGTTCTCTTCTTCTTGCGGTTCAAGTTTAGGCATCATCTTAGGCTGAGCTTTAGGCATCGGCAGTGGTTCCATCTCTTCCTTCTCAACCGCTTCTACCCTGGCCGTAGGTTTCTTCACCATGCCAGCTAATTTACCTTTCGGCAGAAGCCTTCGTAATTTGGAATCGACTAAGTTGTTCAAACCCCTTACATCATCCTTCAATTGCGCAAACACGGCTATTTTTTCCTCTTGGATCTTTCGGAAGGCTTCATATCCTTGCATAAATATGATGATCTCCCGTAATCCCTCCAGCAAATCCTTACGCACATTCTTAGGATCACTGACCTGGACCATCAAATTAAGTCCTTTATCCTTTGACTCCATAGATAAAGGCCGAGCGCTAGTCCTACTGCTGCGAGCCTTTGCCGGACTGGACTTTTTCTTTTTCATAACCTCAGAACTCCTCTGGCTCATTCAATGATTGGTCGATGAAATCAATCTTTTTCTCTACTTCCGCCAGAGCATTATGCCACATCTCCAGTTGATGGTCTTCTTCGTTTTTTAGATCGTTGATCTTCATCACTGTCGCTTTGGCATCTTCCAGTTTCTTGCGGATCATCTTTACCAACTCTAACACTTGCTCATATTCCTCTATTTTAATAAAAACAGGCATTTTCTCTGTCATATTCAATCACCTTGCGATTTAAAGAGTATTTTATCAGCTTGCAGCAAACTATCATGGAGAGATCTCATCCCTCGGCGCAGCTTGTTGAAATTATTTTCTTCATTGTATTCCGACTCGTCAATATTTTTACCGATATGCTGCAGATCCATGAATCCGCGCCGCAATTCGTCTAATTCGCCGAGCATGCGCTGGTACACTTCAACTTTGACATATAATTCATGCTTAGGCATCATTCCTGAAGAGACTGGAGCAGAAGAACTGTATTTTGATGGGGAAGAGAAGTTAGGCATCGGTGTTTCAGGAAGATCTTCATCCATGGGCATGCTTTCTTCTTCATCGGGAAAAGCCATCGGTTTGGAAAACCCGACCGCTTCTTTTACCTTATCTGGTTCAATCACCCGCTCAGAAGAATCCATAGACGGAAATTGCAGCGCTTTTTCGTCAAGCGGTCTTCCCTGTGGAAAGGGCACCTTAGGTACTACTTTCTTGCGTCCAAATAACCATCCCATGCCACTCCTAAGTGGAAGAGCGTTTAAAAAGTTTGTTTAGTATTGGCCAATAGTAACTCCATCATATCTTTTAAAATTTAAGAATCTATATAAGTGGCAGTAAAACGGCAATTTTATGAAAAAATGGATAATCATAGCGTTTTTTCTATTTTGCCTTTATAGTGTTTTTGTCTCTGCAGAAAATTCCGGGAACCAAACCACAACTATAAGCTTAACCCCAAATGTAGATAAAACTCTTTATCTCAATACTAAATACACTTCCTTGTTCAAGCTCGAGATTACCAGCAAAAAACCTTGCTCCCCTAAAGACACCGTATCGGTCTTCTACAATATTTCGAAGGATAATGCTCTGATAAAAGAAGATTCTTTCAGCAAAGAAATGGGCTGCACCACTTCAGCCAGCACTGGTGAATTTATTCCGGCAGAAGTTGGAAACTATACTTTATGCGGGATGATATCCAATTCCAGCGTAATGGGGGATTACTCTTCTTCCCCTTTATCCTGCACGGAATTTGAAGTCATCGACACTTCTGAAATCTCTTGTGACATACGTTTACAGCTCAACACAAATGAAACTATCTTTTATGAAAATAGTCAATCCATCGAATTTAAGCCGGAGCTTAGCGACAGATCATTTCCTTTCGTGATTGAATATTGGATCGAAGATCTGTTCGGAAATATGGTAAAGCCAAAACTTAATACCACTAACACCAATGAAAAATCATGGAAGACTAACATCAAGGAACAGGATCGGGTTTTGTTTCTTAAAGCGATAGTGTATCCTGATTGCGATGATTTAGATCTTTCCAGCAATGCTGCAGAAGAGATGTTTATCGTCACAAAAAATGAAACCACGCTATCGGCTTCCGAAGAAGTTACCACTAAAGATTCTTCTATCGAGATTATCAAAATCACACCGGAAAAAGTATCTTTCGGCGAATCGTTGAATGCGGAGATTGAGATCTATAAAGGCGATACGGGCAAATACTCTGTTTCACTATGGGTTGAGAAAGATGGGAAGGTAATCAGCGAAAAAACAAAAATCCACTTGAAAGAAAAAGATACACAGTACAGATTCACTGTGCCAGTTTTACTTGAACCTAATTGTAAGGAGAAAATCAAGGAAGGAGACGCCCAGTTAATGATAGAAGGGTTGGGATTACAAGAAGAAAAAGAGTTTGTTATAGATGGCCTCAACAACGAGCTTTGTCCAGAAAAAGAAGAAGGATCTGAGAAGTCAGAAAAGAAATCAACTAAAACAGAAAAAGTAAAGGAGCAGACTAAATCCGCCAATCAAAGCCTATTCTTGTTATCTCAAGCAGATAATTCTCAAC
>JAUYPX010000037.1 GCA_030697505.1 Nanobdellota archaeon
CCTACTTTTCCAGATGCAAAGGTTGCACCACCTTTCAGAGAACCATCTGCTGAATTTCCAAGATCATCTTTAGTACTTTCATCTCCAGACCATTTGCTGACTAAGCCTGAGGGGGGATTAGCGCATTGTAGTTGAACTTGCTGTGGCTGAACTTGTTCAGTCATGCAGGTTGATGAACAGCCGTCGCCATTGACGACATTTCCATCATCACATTGTTCGCTGGGCGCTTTATCTCCGTCGCCGCAGACAGCTTTTTTAACTTGCACAATTGGATCAAGCACGTTAGTAATTATATTCATATTATTAGAATCAAATGCTTGAAATGGCCCCAGGTCAAATTGAAAATCGCCTTGAGCAAAGCCAGGGACAATAACTATCTGAGCTACGTCAAACGTGCCTGATTTTCCGGCGCCAAAGGTCGCATACTCAAAGATAATTTTATTTTTAGCTGCATCGCACATGCTCTTTGATTCTACATCCCACCCTAATAAGTTTTGAATACTTTGGACATTGTCACAAGTCATTCCAGGAGCTAAATCTAGTTCAAAACCAACAACATTTGTTTCCTTGCCACCAGTATTGGCTTTTACTTTTAATGAAAAAGGTTGATTTTCATATACTTTAGAAGGAACGACTTCTGCACCAGCAGAATTCATTTCCCCGGTAAAAAATGCTTTTCCCACTATTTGATCTGAGAACAGTAACAATAAAGATAATGCTATAACTGCAACAATAGCAATAATCCCAATAATTAAAGGCTTGCTTGCTTCTCCTGCATTAGCAACTGGATGCGCTTCATAAGTATGCGGCGGTAATCTCTTGTACACTTTTTGTACTCGTCGTTTCATTGTGCATACCTTACTGGGCTGCAAGCCAAGCTTTGACTGCGGTGACAATTGCTGAAAGTTTTTGTAATTTACTTAAGGCATTATTTTTTAGAGTATCAGAAACTTTCTGCAGGACGGTTTGGTCATATTGAGGTGCATTTGCTGGAAGGACTTGGGAGACAGGTGATTTACATACATTATATGTTTGCCCGGTGGTACAAACGTCCCCTCCCGAACATTGGCCGCAATCTACATAACCTCCGCATCCGTCGGGCAGGGCACCACAAACCGTATCATCTAAATATTTACACTCTGCCATCACTGTGCCCGATAGAGGAGTACAAGCGGAAAAAGGAACTAGAGTAAACTTAGAAGAGTCACCACCACTACCTAAAGTTACTTCAAACGGCTTAGGATTACCCTGGCCAGACTGATCAACATACACTCTTCCAATGTATGTCTTTGCTGAAGGAGTTACAGTATAAGGGCCCCCTATTAAGTTAATTGTATTACCACCAACTATTGAAGAACTTTTAAATAAAGGATGCATTTCCATCTTTCCTAATTTGCCAAAACCATTCGAAACAAGTTCAATGTAATTACCAAAGGAAAATTGACTTTTTGAAGAAGTCAAATAGATATTCATCCAGGCATGAGTGCGATCAACTCGGTTTAATTCTAGATCAACCGTCAACCCATTACTGACTACGGGTTGTATTTGAACAGTTTCAGGAGCAAGAGGAGCTTCTATGATGGCCAGTCCAGTTGTAGACAAATCATCATTAGCTACACAATACTTTTTTCCATCAGTGGGATCTAATTCACAACTAGTCAATCCAAGAAGACAATCTGCACCAGAGCTACAGCCAGGCGCACAGTAGGCGAAAGACTGCGCTTCATCACCAGCATAACAAACAGCGTTTGCACCGCAATCTGTATCTGCTTGACAACCAGGATAACAGAGATCACCATACTTAGTACTAACTGATCCCCATTTTAATTTAATGCTGTCTGTTGTAAAACCATCTAATGCGCTACATGCAGCAGGATCTCCAGTAGCAAAACATAAACCATTTATTTTTGTATAACTATCGGTGCCAGTAGTGCATGTTCCATCAGCCTGCACTTTGGGAACATGTAGTCCGCCATAACAGTTTTCAAAACCAGTGCAATTGGCATCATATTGCCCACACCCGCTAAGAACAATCAAAGTAACTAAGAGTATTCCCACCAACACCGTCTTTTTGAACATGATATCACCGTAAATCTTTTTTTCATTAAGTACAATTTTGTTCTTTAAATAGTTTCCTATTATCTATTCATAGATATTGTCGTGATGACCTAAATCAAAGAAGATTATTTTGTCTTCAGAAGCCATGTATTTGAAAATTAAAACAAAAGATCCTTTGATATGTACCCGTTTAAATTGTTGCATTGGTGCCCGGAGATTTTTATAATGATTAACGTCTTCGCAAGAAACAATCTCCTCAATTTTTTTCATAACTGCTTCGTGCATGATCTTATCCTTCTTCGCAATTTTCTGAAGTATCTTTCTAAGATCTTCCTCAAGTGAGAAATCACGCATTTTCTATGTCCTTCCGTAAATCAGAAATAGATTTATAACTCTTAAATTTGCCGGTTTTCTCCATAACCACCATTTTACGTACGAATTCTGGCTTCAATTTTGGCTCAAGGAATTCTTCCTCAAATTTATCAATCACAAAATTAATAGCTTCAGATTTATTTTTGAATCCATATTTTCCTTTGACGATGGTTAAAATCCTGTCTTCGTATTCCCCTAAGTTAATAATTGCTTGTGTCATTTTTCTTCACCATTATATTTTATAATTAAATATTACTTAATATTATATAAACTTTTGCTTCTATTTTTTAGATTTCCACAGAAAATTCAAAATAAACATGAAAATCCTAAAATCGCCTATCCCATCGTTCGTCATGCTCACTCCACAGCAAGCTGTGGGGTATTACGGCGATTTTCAAGACTGATTTTCAGTTATTACTTGCTGGACCGTTACAAGTAACGAGGTATTAGACCCAGCAAGTAATAAACAACAAAATAAAACTTTACACTTGTTAAAAATCTTTAACATCACTTCAACTTCTTAAACGCAGCCTTGATATCTTTCTCTTCCCAGCCGCGTTTCTGCAGGGCAATGCGTAGGTCTTCATCAGAAGTCCCTTTCTCGCGCTCTGAGCCCATCCATTCCTTCACTTCAGCAAAACTGGCTTCTTTTCCTTTCCACTTAAAGAAGTAAAGTAACCCCAATACCAATAAAATCACCGCAAGTGCAACGGCGATGATCAACCCTTTATTCTTTGCAAAGAATGATTCTTCTTCTGCCGCCGGTTTAGCCGGAGTAATAGGTTGCTCGGAAACAAGCTCCTGACAGGACTGCTGCCCAGCAGGTTTATCCAAGGCCGTCCCGCAATTGTTTTGATCGTAACAAGTTCTAGTCTGAATTCCGTTCTGGCAGGTAGACCAGCTCAAGCAAGTCCATGATTCCTGACAAGCTGAACAAGCCTTAGTTTCTTCTTTGTCTATCTCACAATTCTTTTTATCCGTACAAGTGCGCCTTTCCAGTTGATCTATGCCGCAGCTGGACCATTCTCGGCAATCCCATTCAGGGATACATTCTTCCTCCTCTTCTTCAACCAAACATCCCGGATCATTGACGCAGAAGTTTGCTTCTGCAAGACCGTTGCTGCAACTGGTCGAGACAGTATATTTTCCTGAAGCAGGATTTGAAGAGGTCTGGTACGTAGTTGTCCAATTGCTTTGTCCGCTTTTGATATCTACCAAGGTTCCGCCGGGATTTAGAAATTTAGTTATGGACGTTCCAACACAGCCGGTAATGTTAGCAGTGACTATTTCTGAACTGTTATAATCAGTCTTATCTGTGGAAAGATCCACCGCTGAGACTAAAGAGGTGGAAAACAACAAAAGTACAATATATAATATTGTTTTAGATCTCATCAGCTGTAGGTTTTCTCCATTTTTCCATACACGGTCGGATTCGGTTCGACGTCAAAGACTATGACTGATTTTTTCTTTACCTCAGCGAGAGGATGATTCACGGTAACTATAATTGATTCGCCTACCCTCATACCATTGGTTAGATCATCAGCCTCTAACTTCAGCACTTTCCCATCAGCACCGTAAAGGACAGTATATGCCATGATTTTCTGAGAGAAGCTTTCTGTGGCTGTCAAAAGGGTTGAAAAAGTATTATTTGCCGGCGCGATTTCCCCGAGCGAAATTTTAGTCCCGTTAATACTGAAAGTCACATTTGGCGGAGGTGGAGGGAGTGATGGAGCAGCCATACAGGCGGTGTTGTTAAACATACAACTTGCGCCACAAGATAAAGTTCCATTGGCAAAGCCAAGCGTCTGGCATGATGCTCCAGCAAGAGCATTTCCATCACATTGCTCTACACCAGTCCGGATAATTCCGTCTCCGCAAATAGCGTTCTTACAGAGATTGCAGGCATCGGCGCTTACGACGTTTCCGTCATCGCACTCTTCCCCGGTTTCGACAAAACCATTGCCGCAGATCGCTTCAGGGACGGCGCACATGCCTATATTGTCCGTATCAAAGATCGCTCTTACTTCTAAAGGAGTGAGGACGCGATTCCACACTACCATCTCATCCAGCAGGCCATTAAAGGAAAGAGTCTGCAGGTTGGTTGCGCCGATCACGGAAGCAGGAACTGGCGAGGAAGCAGAAGACAAAGTTGCCTTTGTTCCACTGGCGACAGAAGCTCCATCAACATATAATTTTAATTCTTCTTTGGCCGTATCAAAAGTGAAGGTTACAAATTTCCAGACGTTTAGAGGGACAGCATTGTTGGCGCTGACCTGGTATATGGTATTGGCGTGTTTGATGGCACAATCAAGTTTTCCTTGGTTAGTGCTGCAGTAAAATCCTCGTCGAGCTGCAGTCCCAGCACCAGAATCTAAAATGTACAAAGCCCCTTGCGGACCTTTTGTTGCGTTTGTTCTCATCCAAAAGCTTACAGAAAGGCTTGAACCGGTCGGATCAGAAAAGATAGTTCCTGGCTTTTGCCCCAGGCTGAGATAATCCCCTTGCCCATCAAAGTAGAAGGCATTATCGACTTTTCCCGGGATTGCCATTGCGTCTCCGCCTAAGATGCCATTATGGCCGCTAAAACTGTCTTCTCCACTTTCTCCTTTCCACCAAGATACTAATCCATTGGTAGGGCAGACCAAACCGCAATCCTGCGGGCAGGAAACTGTTGATTCAAATTTAATTTCACAAACACTATCACCGCAGATAGCAGATTCTTTTTGACAGATGGAAGAACATCCATCGCCGTCAATATTGTCCCCTTCATCGCATTCTTCTCCTGCTTCAAGAATCCCATTGCCGCACACAAAGGAAGGGATGGAACACATACCGGTAGCGCCGGCGCCATAAATATTTTTCACTTCTGCCGAGGTTAAGGCACGGCTCCAGACCGAGATCTCATCAAGAGAACCGTTGAATAATAAGCTTTTAGTATTAGTAGCTGTCGCGCCGATGACTGATTGTGGAGAGGCAAACGTATCGCCGGATATTTGTTCTTCGGTACCAGTTTTAGAGGAAGCCCCATCAATATAGAGCTTCAATTCATTGGTATTATCATCAAAGGCAAGAGTAACGTATTTCCAAGAGTTGAGAGGGATAACATTTGAGGCGCTGACTTTGTAGATAGTTTTTGCCTGACGAACAGCACAATACAATGTTCCCTGAGCTGTGTTACAATATAATCCTCTCCTGCCGTCTGTTCCCGCACCGGTATCTATGATGTACATAGAGCCTTGTGGACTTTTAGTGGCAGCGGTCTTCATCCAGAAACTGACAGAAAGACTGGAATTAGTAGGATCAGCTAAAAGAGTTCCTGCTTTTGATCCTAAGTCAAGTACATCATCTACGCCATCAAATTTAAACGCTTGCCCCACTATTCCAGGAGTGTAAGCGGCGTTCCCAGTAAAAACAGCATTATGTCCGAATTTGTAACTGTCTTGGGCATTATTCTCTCCTTTCCACCAGGAAAGAAGACCATTAGTAGGACAGATTAATCCGCAATCTTGTGCGCAGGAAGAAGTTGATTCAAACTTCACGTTGCACACGTTGTCACCGCAGACGGCGTTTGATTCCAGTTTGCAGCTGGAAGAACAGCCGTCATCTGATTTGGTGTTGCCGTCGTCGCATTCCTCGCCATTGGCTGAATTCACATTGCCGTCGCCGCAGGAAGGCCCTTTGACAGAGACAAGCTGGCAGCTGACATCGCATACGGCACAGCTTTGCCCATATTTATCACAGGCTTCAGTTACTTTATTGTTATCATCACACTGTTCGGGATCTTCTTTTGCACCATTACCGCAGACTGCTACTTTAGGCTGCTCTTGTACGGTAACATCAATTGATCCGGGCAGGGTTTTGATATTATTGATATTGTTTCCTAAGGCTAAAAAAGATCCAAATGTAAATGCGTAGGTCTTTGCAGACAATCCTTTGGTACTAAATTCAATCTGCCCAACTTCAAACAATCCTTTTTTTCCAGCCGCCATACTGAATTTTTTCTGAGAATAAAAAGTGATTTTTTTATTGATATCATCACATTCATTAGTGTATTCTTCCCATCCTTCAATGAGATTTTTAACTGGAGCGGCTGCAACATAACTGCAATCCATCTCTTTCGGCAAAATTAACGTAAATTTTACCGAAGTTGTTTCTGCCTCAGTATTGGCGATAATCTTTAATGAAAAAGGCTGGCTTGTATAAGCTGGGGAAACAAGTTCTGCCCCTGCAGCATTCACAGCTATAGCTTTCCCCACCAACTGTCTTGAAAACAGTAATAAGAGCGACAAAACAATAACTGCAGCAATCGCAATAACTGCAATGAGAAAAGGTTTTCCTTGTTCCGTAGGTTGAACTTTAGATTTTACCTTCGGTAACCTTGAAGCGCTAACTCTCTTCCTTCCTGTTTTCCTTTTTTGTTTACTGCTTCGTTTCATTTTTGTTTACTGAACCAATTGGTCAGGACATTTACAATTGCACTTACTTTGTAAATAACGCAGTCCTCTCCCGGACATCCTTCTAAAGATTTACTGCCGGTATCTTTGCCTTGGAACGCATAGGATATTCCTTTGAGTGCATCTTTATCTGCACCGGCAGAATTTATGGCTGCTTCGCATAATTGTTTATTTCCTGTTTCATTATTTTGGGGGAATAAATAGATCGGCAATATGCAGGTGTGTTTTGCTGTGCAAGCAGTGCAATCACAGGTTATAACCCCGCCACAGCCGTCAGGAACAAGCCCGCAGACCTGCTCAGGACAAGTCACGGTGAGTGGAACACAGACAGCATCGACAACTTTTGTGATGACAGTGGGATTGATTACAAGGTTGTAATAGTCGAAAGGCATAGCTGGAGCTTGAAAATAGGTAGCAGAAGATTTTGATTTGTCAACAGTAATGCTAAATGTTCCTTTCGCTTTCGTCTGCATCTGCAATCGCCCTAAATTGTACCTCACTAAGTTCTTTATCGGCGTGGCAGTAGAGCTGCTGTGAGAATAAAGGCCGTTGACATAGGTATTGCCCCCGCTGAAGAGATCGCCATTTTCTCCAGATAAAAAGTCAGCAACAGCAGGATCGCTGGAAGCTAGTTTTAGGTTAGCAGAGTAAATTTCATTCGGACCTTGTTCTGGACTGCCCCCGAAGGTGACATAAATATCAACCCAGAAGGTGCCACCAACTTTCAAGTTTTCGGGAATATTTGCGACTGCTTCAACTAATAGATCCGTACTTTTTAGCTGCAGGGGCGTAATCACAGGTAATTGCGTTATCTGCTGAGTTATCTCCGGATTGATAGCGATTTGCGAAATATCTGAAATAGAGATATCATAAGCATACACCGCACTAGAAAGTAACAATAATATCCCTACCAACATTATCTTTTTGAACACCCTTAAATCACCATCATCTTTTTTACTAAAGAGTCTCTTTGAGGCTTATATATTTTCCTATTCTAAATCCCTTTTATTCTCCCATAATATTTATAAATAATTAACAATAGTTAAGAAAAGAGTAAAAATGCAGAAAATAGACCTGAATCTCAATCGGGAACTGTACGATAAAGCAGACCAGCATAAAGCTAAATATATCGCTAAGCCCGGCTTAAACCAAGAGATGGTCAGGCTTATCTCAAAAAGTAAAAACGAGCCGGAATGGCTGCTGGAAAAAAGGTTGAAAGCATTAGAGTTGTTCACTAAAACTCCGACGCCTGCCTGGGGCCCGGACTTATCAGATTTAAACATCAATGAAATTGTATTCTTTGTTGAGCCGAATGCCAAAGAAACAAATAAATGGGAAGAAGTGCCGGAAGAGATCAAACAAACCTTCGACCGCCTGGGAATTCCCGAAGCGGAAAAAAAAGCTTTAGCCGGAGTAGGCGCGCAGTATGATTCGAATGTTGTATACCATAACATCCTGCAAGAACTCAAAGATCAGGGCGTCATTTTTGAAAACATGGACGTAGCAGTGCAAAAATATCCGGAGATGGTGAAGAAATATTTCATGACTTCCTGCATCCCCATCAGCGATCACAAATTCATCATGCTTCACGCAGCAGTCTGGAGCGGCGGAACCTTCATCTATGTGCCAAAGGGAATCAAGGTAGAATTACCATTACAAGCATATTTCCGGATGAACGAGCAGAGCGGCGGACAGTTTGAGCATACTTTGATCATTGTCGACGAAGGAGCAGAATTACATTATATTGAAGGCTGCAGTTCGCCAAAATACAGTAAAAATTCGTTGCATGCCGGCTGTGTAGAGCTTCATGTTCTCCCTGGAGCGAAGATGACCTATTCCTCTATCGAAAACTGGAGCAAGAATGTCTACAATCTGAACACCAAGCGGGCGATCGTGCACAAAAATGCTGCGGTGCGCTGGTTAAATGGAAATATGGGCAGCTGCAAAACCATGTTATATCCCTGTTCCATTCTTGCCGGAGAGTATGCGCATTCCGAAAGCATCGGCATAGCCTTCGCCGGACCTGGACAGGACCAAGACACCGGAGCGAAAGCGATCCACATCGCGCCAAATACTACCTCAATCATCAAAGCAAAAAGTATCAGCAAAGGCGGAGGCATTTCCAGCTACCGAGGATTGGTCAGAGTTACCAAAGATGCAGTTAACACTAAATCAAACGTGCAGTGTGATGCCTTGCTTTTGGACAACATTTCTGTTTCTAATACCTATCCTTACATGAAAGTGGACAACAATAAAGTGAATATTGGCCATGAAGCGACGGTCAGTAAAATTGGAGAAGAGCAATTATTTTACTTAACCAGCCGAGGCTTATCAGAACAGCAAGCTATACAGATGATTGTTTCCGGCTTCATTGGACCGGTGATCAAAGCGCTGCCTTTGGAATATGCGGTGGAATTGAACAAATTGATTGAATTAGAGGTAGAAGGATTTTAGAGAGTTAGATCAAGCGACCATGACCAATACCATTACCCAACTGAAAGAACAAGCAGAGAAGAAATTTGCTGAATTAGATCTGCCTACATTCAACCACGGGAAAGGATTTGCATTAAATCTTACTGTAGACTGGGAAAAAGTATTTGCAGAAATACAGAGAGCAGAAGATGCAGAGATCATTGCTGATGAAAAAGTAAAAGTCTGCAAGCTTTCAGAGTTAGGCGAAGAATTTATTTCAAAGTATGCGCAGAAGTTAGTTTCTGCAGAAAACAAATTATTGGCATTACACTATGCTACTAATCCTGAAGCAACTGTGATCATTATTCCAAGAGATACAAAGATCGAACATCCAATTACCATTAATCTCAAAACATCAAAAGCTGCATCTGCAGAAAGTATCATCGTGGTAGCAGAAGAAGGTGCAGAAGCGACAATTATTGAAAAAAATATTTCAGAACAGGATACGCATTATCAAAGCCGAATCTTGCAGATATATGTAGAACCTCGAGCAAAAATTTCTTACTCTACTTTACATGGCAACCACGCCAACACGCATTCTTTTATCTGTAAAAGAGCAGAAGTTTTACAAGATGCAAAAATCGAATGCTTTGATTTCATCTTGGGAGAAGGGATTACTCAAGTTCAGCTGCGAAGCCATTTGAAAGAAGCAGGGGCAGAAGCGCAGCAGTATCAAGCGATTGTTGGAACTGAAGCACAGCAGTGCGATATCAACTCCGATGCTTTCCATGAACATAGCAATACTACCTCGGTGATGCTGGCGAAAGGGATTCTCAGCGAGAAGTCCAGAGCCATGCACCGCGGCACTATACGCGTGGAAAAGAACGCCGCCAATTGTCATGGCCATCAGCGTTCAGATATGCTGCTGATTGGGGAAGAAGCGCGCTGCAATGCTATCCCTGTTTTAGAAGTAGAGAATGATGATGTTTCCTGTTCGCATGGCACTACCATGGGGCAAATTGATGAGGAACAGCTGTATTATTTAGTTTCCCGCGGTTTGGATGAAGATTTGGCCAAACAAATGTTGGTGACGGCATTTTTTGAACCAATACTGCGGAAGATTTCAAATGAAAAAACAAGAGAAGAAATACTGAATACTATTCAAGAAAAATTAGGAAAATGATGACGAAAGATATCAAGGGAGATTTCCCAATCTTGAAAAATGGGTTGATTTTCTTAGATAATAGTGCGACCACCCAGAAGCCGACCAAAGTGATTAAAGCAGTCAAAGAATATTATGAGCAGGATAATGCCAATGTGCATCGGGGGATCTACAAACTAGCCCAGAAATCTACAGTACTTTATGAAAAGGCGCACGAAGTTGTAGCAAATTTTATCGGAGCTGAATTTGAAGAAATAATTTTTACCAAGGGGACTACTGAAGGATTGAATTTGCTGGCCTATTCCCTGGGAAAGAATTTGAACGCAGGAGACGAGATTGTATTGAGTGAAATGGAACACCACAGCAATATTGTTCCCTGGCAGCAAATAGCAAAAGAAAAAGGAGCGGTATTAAAGTTTATTCCAATTACAAAAGAATATAGATTGGATATGGAAAAAGCCGCTGAACTGATTACAGAAAAAACTAAAATTGTTTCAATTGTACATATGTCAAACGTGCTGGGAACAATCAATCCGGTGAAAGAGATTGCTGAACTTGCTCATGAAGTTGGCGCAGTGATGATCGTTGATGCGGCTCAATCTGTTCCTCATCTGCCGGTAAATGTCAAAGAATCGAATTGTGATTTTCTGGTCTTTTCCGGACACAAGATGTGCGCTCCTACTGGAATCGGCGTGCTCTATGGAAGAAAAGAATTGCTGAAAGAAATGCAGCCCTTCTTGTATGGCGGAGACATGATCAAAGAAGTTACCTTTGAACAATCAACTTGGAACGAACTGCCCTGGAAATTCGAAGCAGGAACGCCGAACCTGGCCGGCGCAGCAGGATTGCTGGCCGCGGTAGAATATCTGCAAGAAATCGGAATGAATAATGTCGAAGCGCATGGGAAAAAGCTGATGAAATATGCTTTAGAAAAATTATCAGTTATTCCTGAAGTTACAGTTATTGGGCCTGCTGAGGTAGAAAATAGAGGGCCAATCATTTCCCTCAACATCGAAGGAATGCATCCACATGATCTCAGTGAGATGCTGGACAGAGAAAATATCGCTGTCCGTGGGGGATTCCATTGCGCTATGCCATTATTTTCAAAGTTAGGATTAGATGGAAGTATCAGAGCTTCATTTTACATTTATAATAGCAAGGAAGATGCGGATAGGTTAGTGAATGCGGTGATGAAAGCGGTAGAGCAAGCCAAAAAAGAGGAGGGAGTAATAAACAGAGCTGAAATTACCCCTGGCGACCTAACCGAAGAACAAGAATTATACAAAGAGAATGTCATCGATCATTATAAACATCCCAGAAACAAAAAAGAAATAGAGGATTATACTGCAAAATATAGAGAGGTCAATCCGATCTGCGGAGATACTGTCACTATGTATGTCAAAAATAATAATGGAACTATTGAAGAGATTTCCTTTACCGGGAGCGGTTGTGCGATCAGCCAGGCTTCTGCATCTTTATTGACGGAAAATCTAAAAGGGAAAGATATTGAAGAAGCAAAAAAATTCAATCAGCAAGAAGTATTCGCTTTGTTAGGTATACCTATCAGCCATACCAGGACGAAATGCGCCCTGTTGCCGCTTAAAACCTTGCATCATGCTCTGGAGGAAATGTGATAACTATGAAACGATTGGAAATTATTGGCTTGCATGTCGAAATAGACGGAAAAGAGATCATCAAAGGAGTGACCCTTACATTTTATCCCGGAAAAGTGCATGCCTTGATGGGGCCGAATGGTTCCGGAAAATCAACCTTAGCTCATGCGCTGATGGGACATCCTAAGTATAAGATTACCAAAGGAAAGATTCTTCTGGATGGAGAAGATATTACTACGGCAAAGCCGGAAGTGCGGGCGCAAAATGGATTATTTTTATCTTTTCAATATCCTTCAGAGATTTCCGGCGTGACCATCAGCAATTTCCTGAGAACTGCGGTGAATAATCTGCGAGATAAGAAAAAACTTGCACCGTATTCAGTAGTCGATTTCCACAAATTATTGAAAGAAAAGATGGCCCAACTTAAGGTCGATAGCTCTTTTAGCAAGCGTTACTTGAATGAAGGATTCTCCGGCGGGGAGAAGAAGCGCATGGAGATATTACAACTGGCGATGTTAGAACCAAGTTATGCTTTACTCGATGAAACAGATTCAGGATTAGATGTAGACGCTATGAAAATAGTAGCTGAAGGAGTTGAAAGAATCCGCAAAGAAAGAGATACGAGTATCATAGTGATCACTCATTACAGCAAATTTTTGGAATATCTTAGGCCTGATGCAGTGAGTGTTTTGTCACATGGTAAAATTGTCAAGAGCGGAGATTACCGATTAGCAAAGCAGATCAACGAGAAAGGGTTTGAGGGATTGGCAAAATGATAACTAAAGAACAATTGATTGAACACGTCTTCAAAAAGTATGAAGATCCTGAACTGAATATTGATGTCTGGACGCTGGGATTGATATATGAGATTAAAATTGACGGGAATAAAGTCAAAGTGATCTTGACTTTTACCTCGCCGATGTGTCCTTTCGGACCGCAGATGGTAGAGGATCTGAAAAAGATGGTCTTCGATCAGGGCGCAGAGGAAGTAAGCATCGAGGTCACTTTCACTCCGCCTTGGAAGCCTTCAGAAGAATTGCGGGAGATGCTGGGAGTGTAGGATGATCTATCTTGACTACGCTGCGGCTGCGCCTGTACGAAAAGAAGTTTTGAAAGTAATAGCTTATACTGAAAAGCATTTTGCCAATCCCAGCAGCGCGCATACCGCCGGAAAAAAAGCAAAAGAAGTATTGGAATTTTCCCGAGAAAAAATAAGAAGGATCCTAAATGCAAAAGCAGACGATAAAATTATTTTCACCTCCAGCGGAACGGAAAGTGTCAATTTGGCTATTAAGGGGATAGCTCATGCCTACCAGAAAAAAGGAGATCATATCATCGCCAGCAAAATCGAACACAAAGCAGTGTTAGAAACGTGCAGATATTTAGAACAGCAAGGATTTTCGGTGACTTATCTTGATGTTGATAAATACGGAAGAGTGAATCAGAAAGATGTTGAAAAAGCGATTACAGCTAAAACCATCCTCGTTTCCATCATGTATGCAAATAACGAAGTCGGCACTATTCAACCGCTCACAGAAATTGCCGCTATTGCGAAAAAGAAAAAGGTGTTGTTTCATACTGACGCCTGCCAGGCAGGATATCTCAATGTAGATGTCCAGAAGCTGGGAGTTGATTTGCTAACTTTAAACAGCAATAAGATTTACGGCCCAAAAGGAGCAGGATTGCTCTATGTGAAAGAAGGAATAATGCTTGAACCATCGATCCATGGCGGCGGACAAGAGTTGGGAGTACGTTCAGGCACGGAAAATGTTCCGGCAATTGTTGGATTTGCCAAAGCTCTGGAATTGGCGCAGCAGGAAAAAGAAAGAGAAAATATGCGATGGCGGGAATTAGGGGATCATTTTATTGCTGAAATCCAGAACAAAATTTCAGGAACAACTCTTGATGGCCATCCTACTGAACGATTGCCGAATAATATTCATCTTTCTTTTAAAGGCGTAGAAGCAGAAACAGTACTATCTTATTTGAATCAAAAAGGCATTTATGCTTCGGCGGGAAGCGCTTGCACTGCTAACGAGATTGAAATTAGCCCTGTTCTGAAGGCGATGAAGGTGCCGGAGAGAGTAGCTAGAGGGAGCATTCGTTTTAGCTTTGGTAAATATACCAGCAAGGAAGATATTGATAAAGCAATAACTGTTCTGGTTCAAGTCATTAATTCCTTGAGAAAGGCGTTCTAGATTTTTTAACAACATAAACTATTTAAACCAGTCGCACTCCTAGCGCTTCAATAATAAGTTGGAGGGGTAAAAATGAAAAAATTGATAGTAATAATGATGATTTCTCTTCTGGTTTTTTCAGCGCTGGCAACGGCAGCTGGAAATCAGCCGGAGAAAGTAAGAGTATTTATCGAATTCAAAGGAAAGCCTGATACAAGCGCAGTACATCTCGCAGGCGGAAAAGTGCTTCACAGTTATGAGATTTTAGACAATGTTTTAGCTGTAGAAGTCCCAGTTACTGCATTAAATGGACTTCTGTTAAACCCTAATGTTGTAAATGTCGAATTTGATGCAGAAGTTCATGCTTCCGGAAAACCTGCTCCTTCACAACCAGCGCAAAAGCTGCCATGGGGAGTAGATAGAATCGATGCAGACCTTGCTAATGGAACAGGTACTGGCGTTACTGTTTGCGTCGTTGATACTGGAATTGATAAGACTCATCCTGATTTGCAAGCAAACATTGTTGGCGGTAAAAACTTTGTCGCAAAAGGCCTAGTAGTTGATTCTGCCAAATGGGATGATGACAACGGACACGGAACTCACGTAGCGGGGACCATCGCTGCAGTTGATAATACCATTGGTGTCGTTGGAGTAGCGCCAAGCGCATCGCTGTTAGCAGCAAAAGTCTTGAACCGGCAAGGATCTGGATACTTAAGCGATGTCATTGCGGGAATCGATTACTGCGTGCAAAGCGGCGCGAAAGTTGTATCCATGAGTTTAGGATCTAACTCTGATGTGCAAGCATTACATAACGCAGTTGATGCTGCCTATGCTAATGGAGTATTGCTGGTAGCAGCTGCAGGCAATGATTACGGAGGAGCTGTTTCCTATCCTGCTGCCTATGATTCTGTTGTGGCAGTATCGGCTACAGACAGCAATAATAATCTGGCATCCTTCAGCAATGTTGGACCGCAAGTAGAACTCGCTGCTCCAGGCGTAAGCATTTTGTCTACCTATAAAGATGGCGGATATGCTACTCTGAGCGGAACCAGCATGGCTACGCCGCATGTTTCAGGAGTCGCGGCCTTAGCAATACAAGGAAATCCCTTGATGAGCAACGTAGAAATACGAGCCTTGCTGCAGAACACCGCTGATGATTTAGGCGCTCTAGGCAAGGATAACTTGTTTGGCTACGGATTGGTGGATGCTGAACTGCTGAATTAGTTTTTTTTATTTTCTTTTACTATTTCTCCAATAGATTTTTAACTTCTCGGCAGTTTATAACTATCATGAAAGTTCCTACCCAACACCCTCAGGAGATTGAAGTATGGTACATTCTTCCTGCTATTAGGAAAGAACTAGTAGTAGCGCTGAAAGAAAAAGGAAA
The DNA here is from genome assembly GCA_030697505.1 of Nanobdellota archaeon. GTDB lineage: Archaea > Nanobdellota > Nanobdellia > Woesearchaeales > GW2011-AR9 > JACPIL01. Next base: position 15,636 of record JAUYPX010000037.1, read on the forward strand.
AGCGCAAAAAGAGATCGCTAAATTGCTGAATATAACTGAAGCGGCTGTTTCTCAATATGTCGCAGAAAAAAGAGCTACTGAGATTACTTTTCCGCAAGAATTGAAAGAGTTCATCAGGAAAGCAGCACAGGAGATTACCGATGCCGCTTCTGCCTTCCATCAGATCCAGAAGATCAGCGAGCACATTAAAAATTCTAAGGTATTGTGCAAACTTCATGCTCAGATCGAAGGAGATTTGAAGGGCTGTGATGTGTGTTATAAGAAATAAGTCATATTTCGAAGACACATACAATCGGATAATGATCTGAAGCAATTTCTGTATCATCATTTTTGAGAACGTATGCTTCTTTAACTACAAGATCAGGAGTGTGGAAAGTGAAATCAAGCCGCACTCCTTTTTGCTTTCTCCCATAAGCATAACAGGTAGGAACAGTAGATTGTCTTGACTCTGGAGGAAAAGCATCTTGTAAACCTTGCGCCAGAATCCAGGAAACGCATTCTGCCTTTTTCCAGTTGTCCAACATTTTTTTCACTTTCTGTTGGTCGAATTCAGCAAATTCTTTCGCTAGTTCATCATAATCGTAGATATCGTCAGGATGTAAAGTATTGAAATCTCCCGTTAGAATGTAAAGATATTTTGCTAGTAGGGATTCTTTTCTACTCTTTACTAAAGAGGCTAGCTCGACAATTTTTTCTTGATCGTCAGTTTGATAAGAAGGATGGACTACGTCAACAGTAAGGATTCTATTTTCTAGATTTACATACCCACGTATTGCTCCTTTATGAGAAAACTGAATGACTTCAGCTTGCAATGGAAATTGAGAAAGGAGAGCATTTCCCCCCTCATCTCCATGTCGTGGACCAAAGACCCGATAACCACTCCATTCCCCATAAGGAAATTGGAAAAGCTGTTGATAATCCATCTTAATTCCATGCGAATTTGAACCGCCATAGCATGCTTCAGTCAATGCAAGAATATCTGGTTGGACTTGTTGAATTATCCGTTGAGCTGCCTGCAAACGATGTTCTTCGAGAATGTGATCACGGCTATGAAAGCCTCTTTCAATGTTGTACGACATTACCGTGAATATCATGATAGTGATTATTTAATTGTTATTTTTACTCTTCATCAACTTTATTTTCCAGATCACTTTTCCCGTAAAGATTCATTGCTCCGGTGACTCCTCTTCCTACTAGATATAATCCAACTGCTAAATAAAAAAAGCTTGCATTCCCATTTTCTTTGTCTAGGAGTCCGTATATTTCTTTTCCGGTCATAACAAGTCCTACTGGAGTAAATACAAATGCTCTGATTTTATTATAAGTTTCATGAAATTCTGACATTTCTATCCTCCTATATTCCCTTTCTTAAACGCTTCTAAGATAAACTTAATCGCCTCATCGGCTTTATCTGCTTTGATCACTGCGCCGCCCACGGCAAAATGGCCGCCGCCGGAACCGCCGAATCTCTTGCCAACTTCTTGACACAATTCGCTGATATTGACTTTGCAGCGGTCTTTATGAAAGATATTAGATCCGATTCCCAGCCGCGCTTTTTTCTCTTCTTCGATGATCCGCAAGTTCACATGGTAACTGGCTTGCGGGAATTTCATGTAAGAATAAAATCGGTCTGGAACACCGACGTTTATTTTTGCCAAGCGGTCATCTTGCACTACGCATTGCGCTTCAGCATCATAACTCAAGTAAGTATCGACATTCTTGCGCCAGAGCTCGAAGCTTTCTAACTGCGCTTTATGGAACATCAGCGGATTTAAACACCATAAAGCTTGACTGGACAAAGGAGTTTCCCCTAATTCAGAGGTAAGCAAGGTGCGGAAGATTTCATCATTCAAGATTCTATCACGGGTGCTGAACATGGCGCCGATCATGGTCAATTTCTGCAGAGGGGAATGCAGTTGGTAATTTTTGCGTTTGTAATAGCAATCTTTGATATCTTTTTTGCTGTAAGCAGCGCTGTCGTTGATGTCGATCGCTTTCTGGAATTCTAAGGCTTCTTTGCTGAGCTTGGCTCCAGCAGCAACGGCGAGTTCAATCAGAAACCCAGTACAGCTGGGAGCAGCTTTCCAATGATAATTTTCAGGTAATTTTTCGGTAGGTTTAGTGGTTAAATGATGATCGCACCAGAAGAATACTTTTTTGTGATGATGCGGCAAATCTAAAACAATATCTCCTTCGGAAAAGATAACTTTCCCCTGCTGGATGTCCTGCGGCTGCACCCCTAAGACCGGGATTTCCTGGATCTCCGCTTCGGTTAATTTTGTTCCAAGAAGAACATTGAAAAAATGTTTTACAGTGAAGGCGCTGCAAAAGCCGTCAGTGCAGTTTCCGTGAGTGATGATGCGGTATTTCATGGGTCATTCACCGCCGGATTGAAGCGTATTTTTGTTGAAGTTCAGCTAAGAGCTTTTGAGTCGTGCCGGTAAAATGATACCAATCATCAGCAGGAGTATCGTGTACAACTAATCTTTTCAATTCTGTCTCATATTCATCTCTTTCTTCTCTAGTGCGAGAATTAAATTTGTTTTCCACAACCCTGATCTTTTCTGTATCCAAAAGTAAGCCCCTCGATCCCGATTTTCTAGGGGGGACTGCCTGCCTAAATTGGTATAAACTTTCCTGATCATGGAGAAATACGTATGCCGCAGGTCCTAATCCCCTGAAAAAAGCTTGACAGGCTACTACATTAAATCCTATTTCATTTTGAGCAGGCACGGTTACAATTTTACGTACCCCTTCTTTGAGGTTAGGGGTGTTGTCAAAGGTAAGTAGCAGATCAGCAATACTTTTGCCATAAGGCATAGAAGTATCTGTCCTTCGCTGAGGGTCGGGAGTTTTATATAATTTATAATCCATAAGCGTTTATTCTATTCCCCTTATAAAAAGATTGCGCAAAGAAAAAGCAGAAAGAGCCGCGCCCTTCCACGCTATGAATGCTCTTTCTCCTCCTGCTTTTTCTGCGTCACGAAGTGTAGTGATAAGAAAGCGTCTCTTTTTCAAGCTTCGCCTTTTAAGAGGAGGTGAGACGCTTTACCGCACTTCGCTGACTCTCAGAAATCACTCTTCTGTCTTATTCTTCTTTGCTTCCTTGCGCAGCCATTCTTTGAACTCAAAGTAAATCTTATCGTTATCCATCTTTCCGGTTTTTTCTTTTACTCTATCAGAGATCAGCCTGAAAAGATCGTTGGCTTTTACGATGAATCCTGCTTCCAGCAAAGAAGCATCGCCGGTTTCGGAAAAAGCATCAACAATGGCCTGCTTACAGTTTGCTCGCAGTAAAATATTATTCCAGACCGCATCCCAATCACCGGCAAATTCCTTAACTCGTCCGGCCATTCTCTTTAAGATATCAGAATTTCCATTACGCAGTTCATCAGTGATTTCTAATTGGTCAGTCACAGGGTTATAGACCATCAGATCCACAAATCCATTTTCTCTGAGAGGGTCATCATCCCATTCCTTGCGCACTTCAGTAATGCGTAAAATGCGTTTGTATTTTTTCAGTCCGGAAATGACGGGGTTAGTGACGATGATAACATCTATCGCTTTAAAGGAAGTCTTGGGTACGCCGATATCATTCACTACTCGGTCAAAAACTCCGTACGGAGAGTCAGCGTGGATGGTTCCGGCTACAACATTCGCCGCTGCCCCGACCCGCATGGCCTCAAATAAAGCTATCGCTTCTTTTGATCGGACTTCTCCGACGAAGATAGCCGAATCTCCCAGACGAAGCGTCGATCTGATCCCGATGGAAGGATCCACTTCTGAACCGGGACTGGAGAGGGCGGAAGCGACTTTCAATGATTCAATGTTATACCCTAACTTACGGATCGATTCAGAAGGAAGCTCAAAGGTATCTTCAATAGTTAATATTCTGGACCGACGCATAATCTCGGTGAGAAAGGAACCTAACAGCGAAGTTTTTCCTGAGCTTCTGGTTCCGGCCACTAAAATTGCGGCGTTATTGTCGATGAGGAAACTTATAAGGCCAGCGGCCAGGGCATCCATATACCTTATTTTGGATTGCATATATAACGGAAAGGTCCAGGGAAAATCCCTATGCCGGCGGAAAGAAAAAGCTAATCCCGTGGGGCTTAGCGGAGCAGTGAGAGCCGAAACTCTTGAGTTGAATCCTTCCACTTTCAATTCAGTATCTAAAATAGGGTTAGCTTCATCTAAAGGGCGTCCGGAGATAAGGCGCAATTTAGTGGCCCAGCTTTCCACTTCCAGGATGGTCGGGTAAATGTTGGTATAACAATCACCATAATCCTGGTGGACGATGAATACCGGCAATGCCCCGTTGGGTGAATTGACGTTGACGTCCTGCACTTTAGGATCGGAAAGAAGAAGCTCTATCAATCCGAAGCCGACGGTATGCCGCAGCAAGGCCTGAGCCAGCTGGTCCATTTTTTCTTCTTTAATCCTGAGATTTTGATGCTGCGCCAGATCAGTAAGCAGGTCGTTTCCTATGTTGAAGAATACTTCCCGCATGCGCTGCGGATCGACAAATTCCTCTTTAGAAGGTTTATGTTCAGACATGATGCGTTTCGCATCGTCCAGCAATTGGTATTCCTCTTCGCTAAAAATAAATTCCGGCGGGGTCAGATGGTATAATACTTTCACATTATCGTCAAAAGAGAAAACATTGACCTCGCATTCATCTTCCCCTGTTTTAAAATTGTAGCTGTCTTCCAGATTTCCCTGAGGAAACTCAGTGAGCAGTTTGGTGAACATAAAATCTGGTTTAGTGGTTGGATGGAAGATGTTGCCATAGATTTCCCGTTCTCCTACTTTATACTCATGGCTGTGCGGCATCAACAGTTTGATCAACTTCATATTTTCGATGATTTTGATGACCGCTTCGAGTATGGAGATAAATTTTCGCTGGCTGGTGTTATGTCTTGCATCAATCAGGGAATTTAGTTTTATTTTCTCCCTGGTCTCCAGCCGTTTTAATTCCACAAACGCAGCAAAAGGATCTTCTTTCAGATGTTTGGAAATAAGGCGTTGAAACTGAGCGTAAGAGCTGCGGATGTATCGTTCATGTAATGGATCTACTACTAAATGCGAATAGCTGAAGCGTTCCTCCTGAGTCAGATGCTTGTATACAGAAGCCAGTTCATTCAATAAAGAGGCTTGGTCATAATCGTATTGATATTCCCGCTGCTGGGAGAGTATGATGATAGTGACGCCGGTGACTGCCTGGAGAGTGTCGATCACTTTTGACATGCAGATGTCGCTGTATTCGATGGAAGGGGGAAAATTGCAATTTTCACAGGAAATTTTCAGAATTTTATTCTCTCCTTCGTGATAGCTATCATATTCAAAACAAGCCTTTGAGTTTTCGAGCACCATCTTTTGAGCTTTAGATGGGAATGGGGTTTATTATATTTTCTGTGGCAGTAGTATCATCTGGTATCAAAATGATTTTAAAAGGTAGAATAATTTTGATGAAAATGAGTTTTTTCCATGATAAAAAGAAAATAAAGGTAAGCATAGAAGATTATGTTGCTTCCTGGAGAGCTGCATATGGCACGGGGAGTTTATTTCCGTTCCAAGAAATCTGCAGCAATGCCGGGATTGAACTTCTTCAAAGCCGTAATGGTACGGCCTGGGCATTTAAATTTGAAAACGGGCCACGGGGAGTAGCATATGATCCCCATTTGCCAGGATATCCTTTAATATATAATCTAACTAAGAAAATCAGCCATCATCTTTTAGGACATTTTGAAAGAGAGCCGCCAATTTATCTAGCAGAGGCCGAAGCCCATTATTTTGCCGCGGCTGCTATAAATGTTCCGCTTATAACTTTACGATGTATACACGCACCGCCCTGGTATGGCTTGTTCGTATCAAAAGAGAAAATAAAAAGAGATCTTGCTAACCATTATTCCTTAAAAGAAAAACCTGTTCTTCTCTAAACTTTGTGCCTACTCTCCAATACTCACATAACTTTATTATAGATTCTTTCTTATTATAAAGGAATGGCTACACTACCAGAATTGCCTCCAGCTTCTGGATTTGATTCAGGAAAATTATACGTCTGGGTCAAAGGATTGGAAAGCAAGGTAAATAACTTGCTGCGGGAGGTAGATGTGCTCAAGAATGATTTCATCAAGAGAGCAAACCAGCTCAATAAGGATTTCAAGACGCTCAGCGATGACCAGGTAGATATACGGCATGAGCAGGAAAAGATGAATCAAAAGATGGCCCTGATCATCAATGAATTGAAGCAGACTGCGGGAGTGGAAGAAGTAATGACTTTAAAGAAATATGTGGAGTTTTGGAATCCCCTCAATTTTGTGACCCAAAGAGATCTGGAGAAAGCCATTGAAAGCAAACTAGAGGAAATGAAAAAGAAAAGAGCTAACTAAGAAATAAAATGAAAATCCCGTCTGGAATTTTCAATTATTCCTAGTGGGAATAAATTTAAATAGAGATAGATTATCATTAATTCAAAAAAGGTGAAGGTATGGCGTTATTCGACAAAAAAGCATCTCCCGTTTCTGAAGTGTTGCAGCTCCGCCAGCAAGGGCTTACTGATGACATTATCGTAGATGAATTATCGCAGCGGGGATATCAGCAGCAGCAGATCAGCGAAGCTATCGCTCAAGCTGATGCTCCCGGGCAGGGTTCTGATTACGGTATGCCTGGTTCTCCAGAAGCTATGCCCATGATGCCGCAAGAGATGCCTTCCGCACCGCCTTCTTATCAAGGGGATGTGAACAATATCTATGAGCGCATGGAAGAGATCGCAGAAAGCATGATCGATGCAAAATGGGACGACCTTATTGCCGAGGTTAAAAAAGTCATTGAATGGAAAAGCAAAACGGAAGAAAAACAGAATAAATTGCAGTATGACGTGGATAAGTTAAAAGAAGATTTCAAGCTGCTGCATGAAGCGGTGTTAGGAAAATTAGAAGATTACGATACCCGCATGCGGGATGTAGGCACGGAATTGAAGGCAGTAGGAAAAGTGTTCAAGGATGTCATCCCTACCTTCGTCGATAATGTCAAGGAATTGTCGGCAGTGAAAGAAGACCTGAAGAAGAGGCATTCTGGACATAAATAGGATTTATTAAAAAAATAATTTATTTCTTTTCCTTTTCTTCATTGCTACTAAAACCCACTAAAGGAGAAACTCGGTTGTACCAAGGTCTGTCTCCACCACGGAAGGTGAGAAGCCCTAATTGCATATAATTTCCCTTGCCTGCATGGCAGATGACTCCGATTTGAACTCCGTTGAATTCATCAGGAGCTAGATTAAGAGCGCCCATCTGCAAGCCATTCATTTCTTCTTTGACGTAATTTACTAATCCTGCTTGAACTCCTGACGCTTCTTGAGCATAATTAACCGCCCCCATTTGAAAACCAGCATAACTTTCTGTAACAAGGTTGAAACCCCCTAGCTGAAATCCACGAGAATGTTCGCCTCCATTAATTATTCCCAGCTGTACTCCTACACCTTTTTTAGCTGCAAAATTACTGAAACCAGCTTGGAGGCCATACATTTTTTCTACGCCATTCATAAACCCCGTCTGAACTCCCTTAAATTCATGGTCGGAAGTATTTAACAAACCTAACTGCAAAACGTGATCAGGATAAGAAGAATCATTCCGAAAACCAAGCTGCACTCCGTATTTGGATGCTTCTTGTTTATTATTAAATCCTAGCATTAAATCCAATGACATTATTTTCAACCCCCTATAGCAAATGAAAGGATTAATTTTAATGACTTTAAAAAGATATTGTAACTATAGCTTACAATTCATCCAGCACTTTTCTAAAGAATTCTTTATCTTTTTTATGGGTTAATAATTCTGCGACTTTTTCTTTCTCTACCCAACGGGCTTCAGGATTATCAGAATCTAGAGGAGCAAGCTTATTTTGCCTGGTCCTGAATAAAAACAAATGGATTGTTTTAAGTTCTGACGGATCATCTCCGCCGACTAAATCGATCTTATGCCTTTTGTAACTGCCTAATTCTTTAACCAACATTAATTTGGAAATGCCAGATTCTTCATAAATTTCCCTTTGGGCAGCATCTAAAAAGTTTTCTCCTTTTTCCACATGGCCTTTGGGAAGAGACCAGGAAAGGTTATGCTGACTTACCACTAAGACTGATCCTTTGCTATTCAGCACTATACCGCCGGCGCTAATGGTTTGCTTCATAAAACAGGTATAAATACAAATATATTAAAAACTATCCTCCAAAATAACTTTGGGGGAGTTTGCCAAGAAAAGATGAATTATGCAAAGTTATCTTTATCCACTCAACAAGGCTACTGTAAATACCACTATCGCAAAAACTACTAACAAGCCTAAAACTTTAGGATGGAATAAGGTCGCGTAAATATTCTGCTGGAAGTCACTGCCAGCGACAGCTTCCTGTCCTTCTACTACTTCTCCAGTTTGAGCAGATTGCTCCAATAAAGACTGCCCTAAGACTTTTCCAAAACCGGCAACCAAGATTAAGATTCCTACGGCAATAAGAACCCAGTATACCCTTTGATCCCGATAAGCACTTAAGGGCTCTTTAGCTCCCATGATCATGAACAATAATACCATCAAGACAAAGAATATAATAGCAATCGCAAACCAAGGGATGATGAAATTGATCAGGTCAATGGCGGTGCGAGAAAGTAAAATAGTCAAAGCGGCAGCGCTGGCGATAGTGGCGTTGATGCCCATTGATTTTCCGATAATCTCTGTCTTCTGCAGCAGAGCAAAAAGAAAAGCCCAGACTAATAAGACGGGAAAGATGAAATCAAAAAGATTCAGGATCCCTAAGTCTAATGGTGAGGCCATTTACAGATCACCGGACATTTGTAGTTGAGCCATAGTATCACTTAAGGGCGATGCACATATTTGCCTAATTCTTCCCTGACATTTTCAAAGAGGCCTTTATCTCCTGGCTTCTTAGGTTCTTTGACGATGAACCATACTACCAACCCAAAGATCAAGAGTACGATCATCAATTCAGTGACATCAGACGACCACCAGTAAAAGATATCGTAAGGGCCTCTCCATAATTTAAGAGAAGCGCCAAAGATGTACACCACAAAACCTAAGGATATAAAAGCTATGAAAGGAGCGGCGGCAGCGGTAAAATCAGCGCCAAAGATGCCCATGAGCAATAAGACCATGATAGCGGCAATCGATACCAGAGAAATACTCGGCAAGGATTCATTCATCACTTGGACCGGATCATATCCTAAGGGGTAGGTGCCGGTAATATGCGGGACTACAAACATCAAAGCCAACACTAAGGCAATGACTACCTGGAATTGCTTATGATCTTTGAATAAGGCTAATTTCGCCGTCACCGCAAAGATGATAGTAAATACTAAAATGAATGGAAGTAAAAAATCCATCACTCCATATGCCTGAAAATATTGTGCGAGATTGGTGAAGCTTCCGATGACCATATATTGACCTCCTTATATCACTCCTTTTTCTTTTCCGGTGTATGGGTTATCCATAAGATAAACCCAAGGATAATAATGATGAAAACTAATGATGCCGCCCAGTCAGCATTGATATTGTTGAATAAGTCAAAGATCGTCTGCAGCCAACCAAGAGCATTGAGGAAAATGACCACTATTCCGATGAACATTAAGATCATAAGTAGTTTCGACCAAGTGGGAAATTTCTCTAAGGTAAATTCCTTGTCCCCAAAAAATACTCCGACTAAAAGCAGAAAACAAACACCTAAAATTATCAATAGCACTACATTCGCCATGACTTCATTGATGATGCCTACTAGTTTGGTAGAAGCGATCACCAAGAACGCGATCACAAAAGCGACCATGGCATTGATGTTCTTTTTGGGAAGTTCTTTACCGTCAATTTTATCTATGCCAAATATTTTCGTCTTTTCCAGAATAGCAAAAATGATGGTGAAGACCAGCAAGAAAGGAAGAATAACATCGTATACCCCTAACTTGTTCAAGAACCCAATCATGCCTCGGAAAGCGCTTTCTTCCACCATTTACAACATCTCTTTTTGTAACCTAAATTAAAAGAAAAGACTATATAAATGTTGCGGAAGGGCAGTTATGATTCATTTCCGGTTATTTGTTTGAATGATTTTA
>JAUYPX010000044.1 GCA_030697505.1 Nanobdellota archaeon
AATGAAGTAAGACCGCATAAAAGCCTTAATTTTGAAGTTCTGGAGACTCCAGAACAAGCTTTTATGAGGAAAATAAAAGCGGAGGCTTAATAAAATGAAAAGAATTTCCATATCGAAAGGAAATTATTTCAGGATAAGACACCTTCCGAATTTACCAAAGAACATTTGAAAGGAGCGATAAATATAAACATCTATGATGATAATTTCAAGAAGAATCTAGAAAAGTTGGATAAGAAGAAAACCTATCTGGTTCACTGCCATGCCGGAGTCAGATGTTTTATGGCCGCTGAGGTTATGGAAGAGAAAGGATTTACCAAGATTTATAGCGTAAATGGAAATTTGTTTGAGTGATTCACTCTTTCTTACTATATTTCTCTTCAAACATACACGTCTTTCCGATGATCAAAACAATTGATGATTATTGTATTTCCTTCTATTCTATAAATTATGCGAAAGGGTGGAATTCGGATACTGCGGTGATTTTTCCAATCGTATTTTAATGGCTTGCCAGCATCAGGAATTTCGTGCAGTTTCTTCAGCTGCTTGATTATCCTCAAGCGCGTGGTTTGGTCTTTTATCTTCTTGAAATCATGCTTAAATTCATCAGAAAAAATAATTTCCATATTTCACGCCATCAATAATTAGTTCATCAATAAATCATCAATTTCGTCATCTTTCATGGAACTGCCTGCTTTTACAAATTTTCCTTGCTTGATCTGCTCTTCACTTCGTTCGATAGCTTCCATCAGTTTCATATCCCGCAGCAGAGATTCTTTTTTAATGGTTTTTAGCAGGATATTGCCGCCTTCATTAAATACAATAAACTTTGTGGATGGCTTCAGGCCTGCGTCTTTGCGAACCTCTGCTGGTATGACCACTTGCCCATTTTCAGACATTTTTGTTATTGAGATTTCCATTTTAGAATTAAAATTGGTTTTAATATTTAAACCTTCCCTTATTATTACTATAAAGTGGCACTTTTAAGAAAGATTTATAAATAATAATCAAATAAAACTTCTAATTGGAGGAATTGCATGGCATCAGACGACATACTCAAAAAAGCGAAAGCATTGTTAGGAAATTCACAACCAAAGGTATTAGGAACGGCAGAAACGAAAGCTTTGCCAGGAAGGACTGCGGAAGCTTTGAAATCTTCTGGCTTAGATACGTACGTTGCTTTTGATACCACTGGAAGCATGGACTCTTACATTTCCGTGGTTAAAAATAATATTGAAGAGGTTACCAACAAACTTTTAGATGGCTCATTTGATCTGCGCCTGTCTATGAACGGCATCGGCGACCACTGCGACGGACGTAATTGGATCCAAATGTATGAGTTAAGTTCTAATCCCGCAGAAGTTCAAGGATCAATAGAAGATATTGTCATGACATCGGGAGGCGATGAGCCAGAAGCGTATGAATGCTTCGCTCTGCAGATGGCCCAGCGAATTCCTAAAGATTCTGCTGGACGAAAGAGAGCAATCGTATTAATCGGCGATTCTGTTCCGCATGGCATGATCGATGGCAGCTGTGTCAAAGGTGTTGATTATCAAGATGCTTTCAAAGCCATGAAAACAGTATGTGACGGATTTTACTTGGTCGGCTGTAATGAGCAGATGTATGCTCAGCAGCGAAAGCTGATTGAGAAAAACAGCAGCAAAGAGAAGTTTATCCCTTTAGGGGATATGGTTGATGTCCTTCCTGCATTGTTGATCGCATTGGCAAAAAAATCACAATCTGAAAAGGCATTGAACGAATATCTTACTCAACTGAGCCCGGGAACAGCGCGCAAGATTTACGGATTGCTTGGCTCTGGAAACAATGGATGATAGCAACCCTTTCGCAAAATTAGGATTGCAAAAAGAAGTAGTGCAATTTCTTCATAGGCAAGGCCGATTAGATGAATTTTTACGCACATATTATCGTTCTATACAAATTCATATTCATCCCGACCGCGGTGGCGATAGCGCCCTGGCAGCTGCTGTGAATGCCGCGTATGATACTATCCGGCGGCAACCTGCCCATATTGAAGCATGGATAAAAACCATGAGCAATGGCCATGGCATCAATCCAGAATATCTAGAACTTATTGAAGGATTGACCGCAAAAGTGGAAGAATTGCAGGGCGTAGAAAAAGATTACAGAAAATTACAAGAACAGTATGCAGAACTCCTGGCTTCAAGAACCGGTGATGGTACAAAGGCTGATGTGCGAAGAGCATCGCCGAAAGCAGAAAGAGAAGATGTTTCCACTGATGATTTTGAAGAAAGCATTGGAAGAGATTTTTTTGGCGATGCTCCTGAAGTTAAGCGACCAAAAGCAAGACGCGTTGATGCAGAGGCAGATGCTGCTGCCAGGACCAGAAAAGCTGGACGAGAAAAAGCAACGCCCAGCATAGCAGAACCCATTGTACTTGAAAATATTTTCTTGTATGATCTGAAAGGAAAAGCTGCGCTAGCCTATAAGCGCTTAGAGCTTGATGGTGAAGCAGTCCGTGGTCGAGATGGAAAATATCTTATCAAAACGCAACAAGAATGGAATGACTATTATGAACACGCTTATACCACCGAAAGAAAAGAACTTCCATCACTGCCGCTTCTGTATGCGATGATAGAAAGAATGCATGATGAAAAACATCCTGCTCTTGCGAGTGTAGTTCAAGATATGCGAGAAAACTGGCTCTGCGCCGGTACAGTTATTAATTATCAAAAAGATATTGCTACCCACAAATGGATTGATTCAAAATATAATGTTACATGTAAAATACCATTAGGTAATCATTGGCTTGACGAAGCGATAAAGACAAAAGATTGGAAACAAGCTCTTCAAGCTTTATTTATGCCTAAAGATGTCGAGCGAGTACCGAAAGTGCTTCATGCTGTTAGTGGAAAACGGCCATATATTTGGACTCCTGATACTGAAGGAAGAAAATCAAATCCTGAAAGGGCGGTCTGGCTCGATATCGGTACGGTTAGGTTCTACCTCTATTGTTACGACTACCCTTTCAGCGGCGACGGCGGCCGTGCTCGTGGGGTGCGTGGGGAGAGCGCGTAAGCGCGCGTCGCGCGAAAAAAATAGATATCATAACAATCAAGACATCACAGTCCTGGCGCAGGCCAGGGCCACAGGTCAACTCACTACAACGATATAAAAACGCAAAGCCATGATATCCTTTGCTTTTTGTGTGTGTTATAAAATTCAGCGGCAAGAGCTAGTAACGATGACAGCGTGTAACGCTCGATTGTGAACCCTTGCGCTGTGGTGATAATTACAGTGAGTTGGCTACTGAGGGCGGTCTGGCTCAATATCAATACAGATAGGTTCAACCTCAATTGTAACAACAACCCTATCAACAACAACGGCCGTGCTCGTGGAATGGCTCTGGCTGCCCTTGACATCTCTGCTATGAAAACTTACACCAAATTGTATGATAAGATTTGTTCTTTAAATAATATTAAACTGGCATTTCGTAAGGCGAGAAAGAAAAAAAGCTCTCGGCCTGACGTGCAAGAATTTGAACAAAAATTGGAAGAAAATCTGAAAAAAATTCAGCAGGAGCTTATCATTGAAACATATCAACCGTTACCATTAAAGACCTTTATTCTCCGCGATCCAAAGACCAGAAAAATCAGCAAATCTGATTTTAGAGACAGAGTTGTCCATCATGCCGTCTGCAATCTGATTGAGCCCATTTTTGAAAAGAGATTTATCCATGATTCCTACGCAAATAGAAAACTAAAAGGAACGTCAGGCGCAATCAAGAGATTTAATCAATTCAAGCGAAAGGCAAGCAGTAACGGAATGAAAGTTAATGAAAGAGATAACCAGAAATACAATAATAATTACGTGCGAGGATATATCTTAAAAGCAGACATACGAAAATATTTTGATACGGTGGATCATGAGGTATTAGTTCAAATACTTTCTAAGAAGATATGCGATCGAAAGGTGATCAAGCTTATTGAAAAGATTCTTGCTAATCATAGAACTCCTCATTTAGGGAAAGGAATGCCTTTAGGCAATCTGACTTCCCAATTCTTTGCCAATGTCTATCTCAATGAATTGGATATGTTTGTGAAACATAATCTTAAAGCAAAATACTACCTTCGATATGTCGATGATTTTGTTATTTTTCATAAAAATAGAGAAGTGCTGCAAGAATACAAAGAAAAGATAAATGGATTCCTCAGAAGAAACCTCTTATTAGATCTTCATCCTCAAAAATCAAGAATTAAGCCACTTGCCAGCGGTCTTGATTTTGTGGGCTATCGAATATTCTATTATCATGTCCTGTTGCGGAAAAGAAATCTTCGGAAAATGGAACATAAATTGAAGGAGATGCAGGAACTGTATAAAACCAAAATCATCAGCAAAGAAACGGTAGATCAAACCTTGAATGGCTGGTTTGGATATATGAATGGAAGCAATACCCACAACCTCCGGCAAAGCATGCTTAAGCGGGTTGCTGAATGGTGATGGCATATTAATTTAAGGCTCTAAATTTCATTCTTTCTTCTTATACTCTTCAAACATTTTCATCAGGATTAACCAAAAGACTTATATAGATTTATATAATTATAACTATAAACTTATATAAAATGGAACAAGAAATACTTCATTACCCAAACCTGAAAACCGTGCTTATGGTAGAGAAAGTTCTCAAAGAAGCAGAACTCGCCCTGACCCGGGAGGAATTAAAAAAAAGACTACCCACTCAAACTATGCACCAAACACTTAATGTTATTCTAGAATATCTCGAAAAAAGAGGCTTAATCATTGATGGACATAAAGGGATTCTCTGGGCTCATAATGATAGCAAAAAATTGCGTCATGCCATTTCTAGAGGAATAGAGATATGAAGTTCAAGGGGAAAGCGATCAAAGTAGTTCTCTCAGAAGAAGCGGCAGAGGAATACAATGATTTAAACCGCATTGTAGGTGAAGAATTACAACGAGGCATTACCTCGTCAGTGAATCAGTCCATATTCCGTTCTATTGAGCGAGTGAAAGGGTGGCTGAAAGACAATCCCTTCGCTGGTGAGCAAGTACAAAAAAGCAAGATACCGTCTTATTACCTTAATAAGTATGATGTTACTAACCTTTGGAGAATTGATCTCTCAGATTATTGGCGTTTAGTTTACACTATTCAGTCATCTGAAGTTGAGATTATTGATTTTGTCTTGAATATTATGGATCACAAAAAATATGATAAAATTTTTGGTTATAAAAGAAAATAAAAATAGTTATTGATATCATTTTTTCCTATATTCCTCTTCAAACATCTTCACTAACTGCTGGGCAGTCTTATCGCCAACTCCTTTCAATTGGGTCAATTGTTCTTCAGTGGCGTTCACTAAATTCTTGATGCTGCCAAAATGCTCTAATAACAGCTTTGCCGTTTGTGTCCCAATACTTGGAAAAGCAGCAACAACAAATTCTTGTTGTTCGCGAATAGATTTTGGTTTTAAAGAGTGTAAAGAAAAATCAATCTCTTTGCCCTGCTCACGTTTGGCCATCACCGCTAACAAAGCAGCAGTATCCTGCGGATTTTTGGTGTAGAGAACCGGAACATGGAAATCTAAGACGATGGATGCTAACATGCCGCGGATAGCATTAGCATGAACATTTCTGACTGTATAGATATCTTCCTCTCCTTCGATGACTAATACTGCTTTCTGAAAGGAATTCTTTAAGTCGCGGACTTGATCCAGAATCCTGCCGTCGATGATGGAAGCGACAAAATCGGGCACTTTTTTCAATTCTACGCCTACTTTTCCGGACACAACGTAATCGGCAGTGGTTAACTGCGCGGTCTTGACCGAAATTCCGACATCGATCAGTTCCTTTACCACACGGTTATTTTTTTCCCGATGATCGGCAAGGATAGCCACTACTGGTTCGGAAGAGATGAATTTAGTGAGAGTGTTGTTGTGAGTATTGTTGCTTGGGGCAGGAGTTAAGTCGTTTTTATGTAAGGAAAATTCTTTCTTCAATTGATCCAAGTTACGGTACATACGTTTTTCTTTGTGATGGGCGCTCCATCTATAGATCTCATCCCGAGTTCCTTTGGTCAGCAGAATAGTTACTTCTCCTTCTTCTGATCTTCCGGTTCTTCCTCTTCTTTGGATGGAACGAATCGCGCTAGGAATCGGCTCGTAGAAAATTACCTTGTCCACTTTAGGAATATCCAGGCCTTCTTCCGCTACGGAAGTTGCTATTAAAACGTTAAATTCTCCGACGCTAAATTTGTCGAGAATTTCTTTCTGCTGTTTCTGGGAGAAGCCTAAACCGTTCTTCTTGGCCTGGCCGACGAAGACATGGTTCTTTATCTTTAATTCATTGATATTTTTAACAATCTCTTCGGCAGAATCACGATATTGGGTAAAGACAATTATTTTCGCGTTACAATCTTTTTCAATAGTTTCCTGCAATATTTCTTTCATCTTCAACATTTTAGGATGGATGACGTCCTGTTTAGCCAATTCTTCCGTAAAATGCAAAGAAGATTTGAATAGTTCGTCCTGCATCAGATTTTGCACTGCTTTCACTTTGGAGGTAAGAGCATCCTGCTGCATTCTTTTGAAGTAGGAATGTAAGGGCTTGATGCCTTGGGTTTCTAACAATTCTAAAGCATGATCAACCTTCATGGCTTCGGCGATGAGGGAGAGGGAGCGTAAGAGTTCGAAGTCCCTGAACCCAGAGGATATTTTTGTATGTAATTCTAATTGTAGAGCTAATAATGAACCTTTAGACATTTCCAGATCACTGCAGTATCCTAAATGCTGGGCTTCGATCAGTTTTGATTTGCGGCAGTCCTTGAGCAAGAGTTGAATCTGTCTTAATTCCTGGGGAAATTCCACTTCCACCCAGTTCTTATGCGTCGTCTGCACATAGGGCTTGACATCAGCATCTTTTTCCGTCCTGACTTCCACTTTTTCTATTTTGAGATTGGTAGTAACTTCTTTGACTGTCTCCATGTCACTTCCTGGAGAAGCAGTGAGAGCTAAAATTCTGGCTGAAGAGGAAGTTTTATCATATTGATTGGCGATCCAGACATAAGCATATTCTCCGGTAGCATGATGCGCTTCGTCGAAAATGAGAAGGGAAACTTCTTTGAGATTGATACGGCTGTTGATGATATCGTTTTCCAGACCTTGGGGAGTAGAGATGATGATTTGCGCATCTTTCCATAACAATGCGCGCTTCTCAGGGCTGACACTTCCAGTGAAGAGAACTACTTTTTCTGGTGGGATTTCTAAGTGTTCTCGGAAGCTTTCAAGATGCTGCTCGCATAACGGTTTGGTAGGCGCCAGCATCAGAATTTTAGAGTTAGGGTAGTTGTGTAAGCGTTGTGCGGTGAGCAGGAAAGCAATAGCGGTTTTTCCTAAGCCAGTGGGTAGAACTACCAGAGTATTGTGCCTGGCGGCTGTTCCTAGGATGGTTTGCTGGTAAAGGCGGGGAGTGAAGTTACGGAGCATTTTGAGAGGAGGAATTGTTTAATTTAAAAATTCATGTATCTTCAAGCATTTTCTTTTTGGCCTTAGCTAAATGAATATAATTTTCTTGCGCAATCCGTTTCTCTAAGTTTGCCGTCTTCCGCTACTAGTTTCAACTGTACCCAAATTGGGGACAGTTCAAGTTCAATAAATTCCCTATCCTTAACTTTACCCCAATACTGCCTTGGTGTTGGGCTATCCGTAAGTGCTTCTATAACATCTACAACGGAAAAATACCATTCATCTTTATGCCAAATCTTCCTTATTTCCTTCCCTTCAAATACTGAGAGTTTATTCATGCTGGCCACCCCTTATGCTGAGGAGGGAAGGAGGTTTATATAGTTTAGCCGCACTTGTCCAGTGCATGAAATGCGGAAACTGCCACATTTCAGCACAGAAAAGTGATCGTTGTCGCTTTTCTTGTGCGTCCAGTGGTTGTTGAGTTTACAGCAATAGAGCTTAAAACTTAAGAATGTTTGGAGATTGTGCGTTCTGAGATTTTGTCCAGTGGGTGTCTAGTGCTAAGGCTATCACATTTCTGAACTGAAAACTGATCGTGTCGGTTTTCTTGCACCAAAATTCTTAAATCTTGGTTTATAATGAGTTAGTAGAAATATTTTGGTAGGCTAAACGAACGAGTAAAAAAACGACAAAGAGACAAAATAACAACTTTAATAAAGACCAATTTTTAATAGACTTAATATGGTAGAGCAATTAGTATGTCCTTTATGTAAGCAACCTGTTTCTAAGAATATTTATGATAAAATTACAGGTGTCTGGGATGCAAAAGAAAAGGAATTGAAAAAACTTGAAGAGAAGAAAAAGGAGTTAATACAAAAAGAAAAATCCCTTAAAATTGAGTTTGATAACGATAAGAAAAAACTAATTCAAACGGAGAAGAATAGGTCACTGAAAGTATTAGAAAATCAAAAGAAAAGTTTTGATAAACAACTAATCAAGCAAAAAGGATTAATCCAAAAAGAGAAAGGTAGAATAGAAAAAGAATATAAAAATAATTTAGCAAGGGAAATCAATAAAATCAAACAAGATGAGAAGAGGAGAGAAAAAGAGTTGAAATTACATTTTGATACTATGGCAAAATCAAAAATTGCAACAGAAAAGCAAAGATTAGCCAAACAAAAATCTAACATGGAAAGGATAGAAAGAAACCTTAAGGATAAAAATAATAAGTTAGTCGTTCAATTTAGAGCAATGCAAACAAAAAACCAGTCTAATCTGGAAAAATCCAATAACAAGATTAAGTTATTAGAGGAACAATTAAAGAAAAATCAAACACCTCAAATGCTGGGGTTACTCAATGAATCAGAATTTTTAGCCAAACTCAAACAAGATTTTCCACATGATGAGTTCATACATACAGGAAAAGGAGGAGACATAGTCCATAAAATAATAGAGAAAGACAAGGCGGTCGGAACAATAGTTTATGAATTAAAAAAAGTGTCCCACTTCAATAAAGATCACATTACGCAAACATTTGAAGCACAACAAAAAAGAGAAGCGGATTATGGGGTATTAGTAACTAATGCAAAAAGAAACAAGGAAGATATGGGGTTTTCAACTGTTAAAGGCATAATAATAATACATCCTGCAGGAGCATTAGTTTTGATAGGAATCTTAAGACAACAATTAATTCAAATATCACGGTTAAAATTAAGCCAAGAAGAAAGAAATAAAGCAATAAAATTAGTTCTTGACTATGTTCAAGGTGCAACTTTTAAGAACAGCATTGAAAATATCATTGAGGATACAAAGGAACTATACGAAAACATGAGTAAAGAAGTTAAAGAGCATATAAAAATATGGAATTTAAGAATCCATAAGTATAAAAATATAAATTTCAAAGCAAATGAAATACATTCCCATGTGGTTCAATTGCTATCAACTGATAAAAAAGAACAGAAAAAAATAGAACAAAAGACGGATATAAAATCTATTGATTTACCCAATAAGATAGAGTAATTGAATATTTTATTTTTTAAACTGTGTCTCTTTGTTTTACTGATTCTATTAATAACTAGCCCACCAAAATACTTCTTGGCTACGCCTCGACCTTAATAGAAACTCTCCTAATTCTCTATCGGCTTATTCAAGAACTTCTTTTGGCATTGTTCGCAGTAGGTGGTTCTCGTTTTCTTACGGTCTACTAAGAACCTTTTTTTACAAAAAGGGCAATATTTGACAAGTTGATAATCCATTAGTTTTTCCAGAGAAAATTCGTTACTCTAAATAATCTGCTTAGTTATCTAAAAGACGTTTTTCTTTATAAAATGTACCAATGGAATGGTTATTTTGGAGAATGGTCTTCCTGCTCCCTCACCTTCACCTCTAACCCAAAGTTATATTCGATGTTCCGAAAGCGATCTTCGTCTTCCGGGCAGATCAAGGTCAAACAATAGCCATCTTTATCGCGTCTGCCGGTACGGCCAATTCTGTGGATGTAAAATTCTGGTTTGGTGGGAACATCGTAATTTATTACCGCATCGACTTTTTCAATGTGGATTCCTCTGGCGGCCACATCGCTGGTCACTAAAATGTGAATTTTTCCGTCCTTGAAGAGGTTCAAGGTGTTAAAACGCTGGTCTTGGGTGAGATCGCTATTCAATTCCCGGGCATGGAATTTATGCTCGGACAAAAATTTGGTGATATCTGCAGTCCTATCTTTTCTGTTGCAAAAGATCATGATGCGCTTGAATGTATGCTGTTGCAGAAACTTGAGCAGCACTTCTTTCTTTTCCAGGATAGGGCATAAAATTGTTTCCTGCACAATATTTTTAGGTATCAATTCGCCGATTTTTAATAGTTCATAGCCAGTCAATTCGGTCTCAATAAATTCCTTGACTTTTTCATTGATGGTGGCGGAAGAAAAGATGATCTGGGCATCACTGCTCACTCTGGTTTTTACATACACACATTCATCAAAAAAGCCGTGATCGAACATCTGGTCGCTCTCGTCATATACTAGATATTTGACATCTCCTACTTTGATTCTTTTAGCATTGATATGCTGGATCAGCCTTCCCGGAGTTCCCACCATGATATGATTTCTTTTGTTGATGGTGATAGAATCTCCCGCTATTTCCCGGCCACCATAGAGCATGCCTACCTTAATCCCTAAAGGCTGGCAAACTTTGGTCATCTCTTTCCCTACTTGGATGCATAATTCCCGGGTGGGAACTAACACCAGCATCTGGATCCCTAGTTTTTTATTTATTTTGCCGATAAAGCCAAGAAGATAGGCCAGGGTTTTCCCGCTGCCGGTCCTAGAGGTAAAAACGATATTTTTGCCTTTCATGGCCAAAGGAATTATCTTTTCCTGCACTTCTAATGATTCTGTAAAGTTCAAGCTAGATAAAACTTGCACTATCTCTTTCTTCAGGCCTAAATCGGCGAATTTTCCCATGATCAGGTAAAAGAGCAGATTAATTATAAATCTGGTTGTGATTTAGCTGATAAGAGTGAGAGGAATCTACTCTACTTCCACTTCTTTCAATAACCCAGATTCTCCGCAAAAGAAATACAAGTTAGTGACCTGCGGCATTAATCTTTTGATTCGCAGCAACTGTTTCTTAGCTTTGGTTATCCTGTAGCTGCATTTGACTTCATAGACATCGCAAGAATTTTCACGCAGGGCTAAAAGGTCTATTTCTGCTAAAACCCTGCCTTTTTTAGAATACAATCGAACATTAGTAGAGAGAGAATCGTAATCATACTTTATCTTTTCACACAAGTTATGTAAATAGATATCGTGCTTTATCCTAGTGCCCACCTCTACAGAAGGTAAGGAATCTTAAGTATATATTGGTTGCTCTATAGATGAATATACCTGATTAAAGAATGTAAGAGATGATGATGAGAAGTGAAATTCACCTTGGCAGATTCTGTTTCCCGGTCAAGGTCACCACGCCATCTTCCTGCTCGATGGTCAATTCTTCCAGATTGTTGATGACAATATCGTTGCCCATCAAATAATAAGAAACGTTTCGTAATTCACGAATCCTGATTTTCTCAACTTTAGGTATCTCTACGACCTCACGAGGCACTTTTCCTTTCAGGTGAGGATTATTTTCATCAAAGAAGCCGATAAAGGCATGCCAGACTTCCTCATTTTTATGAGAGGGTTTTCTACTTACGACCACACTTTTTGCATGATATTTCTTCAGCTTCCCTTTCATATCTTATTCGATAAAGCCCTTACTTTTAAAGCTTACTATAATTCCTTTTGCATGCATATAGTAAGATAAAGCAAACCCGCATAAGAAGAAGACAATGGCCCAAAAACGGCTGACCCAGAAGCTTCCGGCAACATAGCCCACTAAAAAGCCTAAGATAATCAAAACAGAAGGAAGGATCGGCTTAAATCGTTGGATATAATACAATCTTCCGGCTAGAAGACCAGAAACAAAAACAGCAAAATAACTTAAGCTCGGTTGAGTGATAATTACAGAAATTAAAAAACCCATGAGGGTAAAAAATAGGGCGAATAATTCAGGCCAATGTTGTTTGAGTTTTAGATCTGCCATTTTATGGTTCGATTAATACTCCAACTATGATTGCGATTGTAGTGACGAATATCGCTAATATCAATCCTATTTGAGTCTGAGTCAATAACAGTATTCCGAAGATTGCCACTAGAGCTAGAGTTGTATAATAATACGGCCGTGATCCAAAGTAAATATTCAAGCCATCTAATTGCGGTAGGGGGAAGGCCGCGCATAAAGCCATGACCCAGTTCAACCATAATCCTTTGCCGAAGAAGTAACTTTCCGGAGAGAAGTATAATCCGATGGCGAAAAGCAAGGCCAGGAAAAGATTGGCTGCTATTCCGTGAAAAGAGATTTTGGCATTATCAAGGTATGAATGTCCGTATCGGAATTCTCCCAGGCGCTGCCTGACCATGAGAGAAGAGACCACGCCTCCAATTAAAACTAAGGGAACACGGCCATTGGTAACGATGGTAAGTATTAAAGCGACCAGGATTCCAGTCCACCATCCTTTGAATTGCGCCAAGTATCCATCTTTCAAGGCATATATCTTTTGCCAGGAGAAGCGGGCAAAAAAAGAAATGGCTGCGATGATGCTGGCTACCATCAGATTCCAAAACCCAGTCCAGAAATGAAAATCACCTTCTCCGCAACTGCCCTGCCCCCAATTACAGAAAGAAAACATAAAGGCAGTGATGAAGATTGCCGGTATAAGAACAGCTAATTCCTGCTTCTCAAAAGAGAAATAGTCCTTAATTCTAGCGCGTAACTCTTCACCTCGTACCATAAAGTATCACTAAACAAAATGAATTTATAAAAATATCTACTTCTTCCGCATCCACCATATCTTATACTTATTCCCGCCGCGTTCCAACGCTTCTTCAGAAATGAGTTTGCAATAGCTCGGAACCGATATTTCCCAGCTTTCTCTTCCGATCAACAGCAACGTTCCCGTTGGTTTGAGCAAATACTTTACCTGATGGTATATCTCATTCAGTTTATCTTCATCCTTGGTAGTGACCTGGAATAAAATCTGATCGAATTCATGTTCATGGAAGGCGCCGCTAAGTTCATCCAAGAGAATTTTTTGCAGGTCGACAAATTTACGCACGCCGGCGATCTGGGCATTCTTGCGGGCAGCAGTGATGTTCTGAGCGCTGTCATCAACCGCAGCGATGGAAACAGAAGTGTTCGTGGCGAGAGCCTGATATTTAACAGAACTGAATAAAGGCAGCTTTTGATAGGAAAAAGCGTTCTTAGTTGAATGGATGGGCATCCTGCTTGCAAACAACGCTGCTTCAATAGCGATGACACCATCCTTAACAAAACCAATCAGTACATTATTTCCTGGCTTATACCCAGTCTTTCTCGCGAAATAATATCCCAGATCTCCTTTGCAAGATGCTGAGTGAGTGAAAACCCGATAAGCCCGGGAATGTAACTCCATTCCGGCTATATCCACTCCCATAAAATATTCTTCGCCGTTGTAATACACTATCAGCAAAAAATCCGGCTTTTTCAAATCGATGCTGAGCGACAACTTTTGTTTCTCGACTGCAGCAAAGACCTTGCCAGCAACTTTTTTAGCGATAGCCAAGCGATTTTCAATCCCTTTGACATTTTCTACTTCCACCTTGAAGGAAGAGTTAGAGACAAAATCTTTCCACTGCACAGAATTGAGATCAAGATCATCGAGATTCTTTTTTTTGCCCAGAGAAACAATGATTCTGCGCATAGATTGTCCGTAGTATAGGAGCTGCAGGACTTGCTCTGGAGAAGCATCAAATTCTGCCGCCTGAGGATATGTTTTTGCAGAAACAGTCAGAATCTCCTGTATTTCCTGTTGACAAAGCTCTTCCATTCCGGGATTTACAAAACTAACAAATCTCATGGTGATACTGTCTCTGGAGATTTTCCTTCTTCTTCATCCTCAACCACGATCTTAGCAGCAGCGGCTAAACTATCACCTTCTTCCAGGCGCATTACTCTCACTCCCTGCGTAGCTCTGCCGATGACAGAAATATCTGAGCATTTCATCCTGATGCCGATACCTTGCTTGGAAACCAGCATGATCTCTTCTTTGCCATCTACAAGCATGACGGTTTTGACTGGGCCATTTTTATCAGTAATCTTGATGTTAGTCACTCCTTTACCGCCGCGATTGCATAGGCGATAATCGGAAACAGGAGTCCTTTTTCCGTAGCCTTTCTCAGTCAACGTTAGAATATCCATGGCTTCTTCTGCCGCCAGCATACCGATAACTTCATCATTTTCATCTAATCTGATGCCGCGGACACCGCCAGCTGCTCTACCCATAGAACGGACATCTTCTTCGTTGAAGCGGTTAGCGGAACCTTCTTTGGTAGCCAAAATTATCTCTTGATTGCCGTCAGTGTATTTTACCCCGACCAGCATATCGCCATCTTCAATACCGATAGCGCGGATACCGCCTTTTCGCGGTCGGGAGAATTCCTGCAGTCCAGTTTTCTTGACGGTGCCGTTTTTAGTGGCCATGAATAAGTATCCTTCTTTAAAGTCGCGAACCGGAATGATGGCAGTCACTTTTTCATCCTTGGCTTTTTCAATCAAGTTAGCGATATGCTGTCCTTTGGCTTGCCTACTAGCTTCGGGGACATGATATACTTTCAACCAGTAGACTTGGCCTTTATCGGTAAAGAATAACAAATAAGCATGGGTGGAAGTAACATAAAGTCTTTCTACAAAATCTTCATCTTTCATGCCCGCTGCCTTTACGCCCTTGCCGCCGCGCTTCTGAGTTTTGTAAGTGTCCAAAGGAAGGCGTTTGACATAGCCGGAATTGGTCATGGTCACGACCATGGTCTCTTCTTTGATCAGCTCTTCCATGTCCACATCAGCATATTCTCCCTGCATGACTCTGGAACGGCGTTCATCACCATAGGTGGTTTTGATTTCTTCTAATTCTTCTTTGATCAAACTATACACTTTCTGTTCCGATCCGAGGACTTCTTGATAGAAGACAATTTTTCCTAACAGATCAGTATGTTCGCTGCGGATCTTTTCCTGTTCTAAGGATGCCAATTTCTGCAACCGTAATTCAAGAATGGCAGTAGCTTGTTCTACGGTCAGGGAATAGGCCGCGGTTAAGAAATTTCGAGCATCTTCGACGGTTCTGCTCTTTTTAATTCCGGCAACAACATCATCGACATTATTCAGGGCAACCAGCAATCCTTCTAAGATATGCACGCGCTGCTGGGCTTGTTCTAAATCATACTGGGTGCGTTTGATAATCATTTCCTTACGATGGGTAAGGTGGTGCTGCAGCAATTCTTTCAGGCCTAGGGTTTTTGGCTCTCCATTTACGAGGGCAAGAAAGTTGATTCCGAATGAGGTGGTCAGTCTGCTGTATTGATGCAATTGGTTTAGAACGACATTGGCGTCCGCATCTTTTTTTAAGCTTACCACAATCCTAATGCCCTCGCGATCCGATTCATCGTTAATGTCGCGGATACCGGCAATCTTTTTATCCCGCACTAATTCGGCAATCTGTTCGATCAATTCTGATTTATTGACTTGATACGGGATTTCTTTGACGATAATCTTGTCATCTTCAAGTTCTGTGACTGCTTTGATAACCACTTTTCCCCGGCCTTTTTCATAAGCGTGCAACAATTCGCCTCCGCAGAGAAGCTCTCCGCCAGTAGGGAAGTCCGGCGCAGGAATGA
Organism: Nanobdellota archaeon; assembly: GCA_030697505.1. Classification (GTDB taxonomy): domain Archaea; phylum Nanobdellota; class Nanobdellia; order Woesearchaeales; family GW2011-AR9; genus JACPIL01. The sequence goes on from JAUYPX010000044.1 coordinate 15,702, forward strand.
TTTCCATCAACTGCTGAGTGTTGAGCTGAGGGTTTTCGATGATGGAGATAAGTGCAGCGCATACTTCTTTCAGGTTGTGCGGGGGCACGTTAGTAGCCATTCCCACCGCGATGCCGGAAGAACCGTTAACCAGAAGGTTAGGTATCCGGCTAGGGAGCACCATCGGTTCTTGTAAGGAACCATCAAAGTTATCTTTGAATTCAACGGTCTTCTTTTCGATGTCCTTGAGCATCTCCTCAGCCAGCTTGTTAAGCTTGGCTTCGGTATACCTCATGGCTGCGGCATTATCACCGTCAATGCTTCCAAAGTTACCCTGGCCTTTGATCAAGGGATAACGTAAAGAGAAATCCTGAGCCATGCGGACCAAGGAATCATAAACAGCAGTATCACCATGAGGATGATATTTACCCAGAACTTCTCCCACTATTCTGGCGCACTTCTTGAAAGGCTTATTATGGAACATGCCCATATCGTACATGGCATACAGGATACGCCGATGAACCGGCTTTAAGCCGTCTCGGACATCTGGCAAGGCTCGTCCAACGATAACTGACATAGCATAGTTTACATACGCCTCTTTCATCTCCTCCTCGATAACTCGAGGGATTATTTTAGAGGTATTTTCCGCGGGATTTTGAGCTTCGGTAGGGGTCATTTTGCAGGGATTTTAGAGGCCAAATTTTAAGATTTTGAAAATAGGCCTTATCGTCGACAAATCTATAGAAATTTGAGAGAAAGAGGCTTTATAAAGATATCGGAAATTTAGTATAAATTTCCGGAATCTCCCGAAAAACCTGTTTTTCGATAGATTGTGGTGATTTTAGCTAATTTTCAGGAGAAGATTTTTTCGCACTCTGCATAGCTTTACTAATCTCATCCTTGCCTTCTAATTCTTTGCCCTGCAGTTCATTCAAGCGTTCCACTTCATCGGCTTCTTTATCTACGTCTTCTGCTTCTTTCAGCGTTTCAGAAGAGACGTGTTTGAGGAAGGCCTGCTTGGCGTCTTCACTGGGTAAATCGAAGTATTCAAAGAATTTCTTAGTCAATTTGACTTTAAAGGTGCGACCATGTTTTTCCTTGGCGACGAAACCCATCTCTTCCAGTTGTTTCATATGATCATACGCTTTGGCATTACGTAACTTCACCACTTCTGACTGCACCACCGGATAACGCCAGGCGATCACCGCCAGAGTTTCCATCAACGGCCGTTCTAATTCGGTGCTGGAGACTAAGCTGCTCACCAAAGGGACGTATCGGTCGCGGACAGTTAACTTCCAGCCATTTTCTTTTTTGCTGATCTGCAAGGAATTGTTCATCTGCGCATACTGGCTGCTGAGAACCGGTATGGCTTCTTCTACCTGCTTCACTTCCAGGGAACACAGACTGGCAATACGCTCAGAACTGATTTCTTTTCCTACCGCAAACAATACCGCTTCAATTCTTTTCAGATTCTCGTCCATTTTCTATCTCTGCCTCTTTGAGGAAGTAGATGCCTTCTTTCAGATCTACTTTTCCTTCATCAATCATCTTATCAAGATAATCTTCCAATATATCAATATTCATGCCGGTCAATCTGCTCAGCTGTTCAGAGCTAAAGTTATGGTCGCGCAGCAAAATAATGATAAAATTGTATAGTAATTTCGCCAAGCTTTGGTTGGTAAGCTGATTTTCCATCTTCATCTGTTTAGCCAGCATATCTACGCCGTGCAATTTTGCCTGCATATCATTCAGAAACGAAGAAATGGTCAAGCTGTCTAACTTTAATTCTTCCGGCTCTATTATTTCGATCAGGGAAGGCATGTAATCGAAACAGAAATCAATTATCTCAGTCACACCAGAAGTCTTGATTTCCAGTTCGGCGAAGGCCATCCATAATTCACTTTCTTCATGCTGCTTAAGTTCGGCTAAATCTTCTTTAACCACTTGATATCTGGTGTTTTCTTTCAGTTTCTGAAGATAGCCTTTTAGGGTAGAATCCACATGTTCTTTCGGTTTTCCCAATACTTCTACCACCGCCCTAAAGAGTATCTTTTTACCCATAAAGTGTGGAAATTTTGCTTGTTTTTAAGTGTTTCCCCGCTTTATTACTAACACCAGACTCAGCAATCCGAAGGCGATGAAAAGCACCCAGGGGATAAGATTTTTGGAACTTTCAGAGACGGATTCGTAGATTATCATGCCTTGGTAGCCAGGGACTTCTTTTTTCTGGGCTTTTTCTAAAGTGGCCAGGGATTGAGAAAGATCTGATTGAGACAACCAGGATAAACTTTGATTGGTAGTTTTTATTTGCTTTTTTGCGTCTTCTGTCTTTGTTGACTTTTTCTCTGATTTTTGGCCATCTTTTTCTGGACATAATTTTTTATTGGTGCCCGCAAGAGTAAATTCCTTTTCTTCCTGCGATCCTAGCCCTTCCACTATCAGCTGGGCATCTCCGTCTTTGATTTTTCCATCACAGTTTGGTCCTATTAAGACAGGCACGGTAAATTTGAACAACGTATTTTTAGTTTTCAGATGCACTTTGGTTTTTTCACTGATGATTTTTCCATCTTTCTCAGCCCACACGGAAACAGAATATTTGTCAGTCGCCCCTTTATAGATTTCAAGTTCGGTATTGGCGGCCGTGCCAAACGAAACCGTTTCGGGAGAGATCTTAATGAGCTTTATAGTTGAATCAACTGCTGAAGCTGTTGTCAAATTTTCTTCTCGTGAAGTTTTTTCTGCTGAAGAACTCTTAGTTTCCACTTCACTATTGGTGACGATAAACATCTTTTCCACAGCGTTGTTGGAAAAATCCAGATCATCACAGCCGGGATACACTGCTGCTTTGAGAAATAATACACGGTCTTGCTCTTGGATGCTAGTTTTCCAGGATTTTTGGTTGGTATTAGTGGTGTTTATTTTAGGTTTGACTATTTTTCCGAACAAATCTTCAATCCAATATTCAATCACATACGGAAAAGATCCATTGTTTAATTCCGGTGTAAATTTAAGTGATTGCCCGTTTTCATAAAAGATGGTTTCATTTGTTTTAAGTTGCATACTTATGCCACAAGAGATTGTCAAAGTATCCAAAACTTCAAAAGAGTTACAAACCTGATCGTAGAAAGAATTATTTTCTCCAACCGTAGAGTTTACGATAACCCCACAAAGAGTGTAATTTCCTACTTCTACGGGAGTGAAGTCGCCGGTGGAAGCGCTAACTTTAGTGCAACTGTTTAAGTCTCTGGTAAATGATTCTTCCTTGATCAAAGCATTATTTTTGGAAACGTTATATAAAACAGTCACTTTGTCTTTTTCAGAACAATCTGTCTGCTTATCTACTGCAAAAAGATGATCAAAGTTAATATTAAGATAATGGTTCTTTTCTAAATTAGTAGATAGAAGTATGTTTTGGGTTTTATTTTCTGAATCTTCTCCAGAAACAAGGCTGATGCTTAGGCAAAAAAGAAAGATCCCCACAACTATCCATTTCTTCATAAAAACTCAGCTTTGCCCCCCCTTATATAGATTCTTGAACTTAAAAAGATAGGATGGAGTTACTATTGGCCAATACTAATCAAACTTTTTAAACGAACTTCCACTTAGAAGTGGTATGGGATGGTTATTTGGACGCAGGAAAGTAGTACCTAAGGTGCCCTTTCCACAGGGGAGACCGCTTGATGAAAAAGCATTGCAATTCCCGCTTATGGATTCTTCTGACCGAGTCATTGAACCTGATAAGGTAAAAGAAGCGGTGGGATTTTCTAAACCCATGGCTTTCCCGGATGAGGAAGAGAGCATGAACATGCCCATGGATGAAGAGCTTCCCGAACCTCCTAAATTCAATTTTTCTGCTGCGTCAAAGTATACACCGGCAGCATCTTCCTCCGAGGTTATGCCGAAACACGAGCTGTATGTCAAAGTGGAAGTGTACCAGCGTATGCTGGGAGAATTGGACGAATTGCGGCGCGGATTCATGGATCTACAGCATATCGGTAAAAATATTGATGAATCCGAATATAATGAAGAAAATGATTTCAACAAGCTGCGGCGGGGAATGAAGTCTCTGCACGACAGTTTGCTGCAAGCTGACAAAATACTCTTTAAATTGCAAGGTGATTGAATATGACAGAGAAAATGCCTGTTTTTATTAAAATAGAAGAATACGAGCAAGTGTTAGAATTAGTAAAGATGATCCGCAAGAAGCTGGAAGATGCCAAGGCAACAGTGATGAAGATCAATGATTTGAAAAACGAAGAAGACCACCAATTAGAGATGTGGCATAACGCTCTCGCTGAAGTAGAGAAGAAGATAGATTTTATTGATCAGTCATTAAATGAACCAGAGGAATTCTGAAGACATGAAGAAAAAAAAGTCAAGTTCAGCGAAGGCTCGCAGTAGTAAAACTAGCCCTCGAACTCTACCAACAGAGTCGAAAGATAAGGGATTTAATTTGATGGTCCAAGTAAGTGACCCTAAGACTGTTCGTAAGGATCTGCTGGAAGGGTTGCGGGAAATTATCATTTTCATGCAGGGTTACGAAGCCTTCCGCAAGATTCAGGAAGAAAAAATAGCGGTCTTTGCACAGCTTAAGGATGATATCAGGGGTTTGAACAATCTAGTTGATTCTAAGCTGCGACGGCTTCTCCCGAAAGGAAAGCTTGATGGGATGATGAAAAAAGGGATGGCCAGGGTAGAAGCGGCAGCAAAAGATGAAATGGCGCCTATGCCTGTCCCCAAAGCTCAGCCCAAGATGATGATGCCTAAGCCGGAACCGCGACAGGAAGAAAATGGCGGCTTGGATGAATTAGAAACGCAGCTGCGGGAGATCGAAAGCAGATTAAAGAATATGTAGTTTATCCTTTTTTTAGTTAGTTTTATATAATAAGCATTGATTTTTTTATAGTATTGCGAGAGTAGCGAAGTGGCCAAACGCGCCAGACTCAAGATATGAGTAAGAGCTTCATGCAATGATGCTAAAGCCCATTAAACTGAGGAATCTGTTCCCTTAGTGGGTTCGCAGGTTCGAATCCTGCCCTCCGCATTTGGTGGGCTTTAGGCCCGCCGTTTTTGATCAAACTTTTTGCAAAAGTTTGTTCGCAATCCTGCCCTCCGCATAGAACTTTTTTTATTTTTTAATATCTCTTCAACTTCTGATCAACTTCTTCTGA
>JAUYPX010000002.1 GCA_030697505.1 Nanobdellota archaeon
CAGTGTCCTGAGAAGCGAAGCTTCTGGGATGCAAGAAATTAAGAAACTACTTAATTTCTGCACTGAAATCCGGTAGTTTCCTGATTTCATGTGCCAATAAAGTAGTTTCTTTATTGTGCATATTTCACTGGTGGTGAATCAATGATTTCACCTAGGCTGGAAAAAGCTGGGTCGGAAATTCGACCGAGCATGCCACTGGTGTGTTCACCAGTGGTGTCGAATTTCTTTGACTTTATTTTTTAACATCACAAACCTTAGTAGCAATCTTCCCAGAAAGATACACCAAAGAAGCTCCCAAAAGAATAATTCCTAAAACTCCCAATTCCATTCCTCTGAAGGGCAGTACGCTTAAGAAACTGCTCATTCCCAATATTCCTGCCAAGCCTAAAGCACAAGAAGAACAGGCTGGAGTAAGAACGCTGGCGATGATGCCGGATAAGCCGATTCCCGCTCCATACGATATCTGTCTCTTCACTAAAAAAAGGCTTAATGAAAAAACGATTCCTGAAAGCACTGAAATGATCACTAAAAACAAAAAAGAAACCGTGGACATAGTGCTGTGGGTGCTGATGATAAGATCAACAATAAGCGGTAAAGAAAATTGTGACGCGATCAATTTAAAATTGCCGATAAGCGCATTCAGTGAAAACACTGATAAGCTAAACAATCCGGAGAAAAGGAAATACTTTCTTTCAGAATATACTTCGTACAATGCTTCCTGAATCTTGTTTAGATATCGCATAAGAGTAAAAAACAAAAAGAAAATAAAAACTTAACTCCATAAATTGAGTTAATTCAACTCAGCGTCAATCACTTGTTTAAACACTGCGAACGGCTGTGCTCCACTGACCAGCTTTCCATTGATTAAAAAGCCAGGTGTTCCTTGAATGCCTACTGCTGCGCCGTCAGCCATGTCTTTCTGCACTTCTGCTGCCATGGCGCCGGAATCAAGACAAGCGTCAAACTTAGCGGTGTTCAAGCCCAAGTTCTTTGCGTATTGCTTAAATCCAGCTGCGCCGCCCTGCACTCCTTGTGCAAAGAGCAGGTCGTGCATTTCCCAATACTTTCCTTGCTCGCCAGCACATTCTGCAGCTTCTGCCGCTTTCTGCGCATTAGCGTGGAAACCCAATGGGAAATGCGCATATACAAACTTTACTTTTCCAGTCTTGATGTACTCCTCTTCTATTGACGGTAAAGTTTGTTCGTAAAACCGGGCACAGAACGGACATTCAAAATCGCTCCATTCAACGATGGTGACTGGTGCATCTTTATCTCCTTTGACTTTTTCTTCTTCTGCGGCATTTTCAACTACAGCATTCATTATATTTATTATATTCTTTACTACTACTGTTGGGCTGGGATCATCTCCTCCCACTGCTGCTCCAGTAGGAAACGCTGTTCCTCCGGTCGCTCCTCCGCCTGAGTTTCCCCTGAAGGCGACAACTGCTAAAATCACGATTAAAGTTACCGTAGCGACTTTCCAAAATAAATCTCCGCTTTGTTTTTGCGGCTTTGCCGCCTGTTCAGCTTTATGGCTCTCTTCCATGATCTAAACCTCCAAAATGATATTTTGATTTCTAAAAATGGTATTTGTATATATGTTTTTGGGTGTAAACAAACATAACAGTAAGGCTTAAAACTTCAAAATTTTTTAGAATGAACGTTCATAGGCGCTCTTTTAAGAACACTTGGAACGTTTTGCCCTTTGGCTGCCGCGCAATAAGCCCTTTCTTCTCTAATTCCTGCAGAACTTGGCTCAATTTTGCTTTGGACATATCAACCCGCAATCGCAGCATATTTTGAGTAACCCCTTCCTCTTCCCGAACTACTGCCAGCACTTTCTTTTCAAAATCATTTAATCCTTTGGAGAGGATGGAATACTTTTCTTCACCTAATTTTCGTTCCGTATCTTTTTCTAAACGTTCTACGATAGCTTCCTCTCCTCGGCTGAAGACCAGAAGGTAAAAAGCTAAAGCAAATAAAAATCCGAACGCACCGAAGGCAAAATGAATCACGCTTAAAGACGTTTCGATGGTTCTACATCCCGCCTGCTGGAAACATCCTAGTGCTTTTATCTCTTGATTTAGTGATTGAATCACCGATACAAAAACACTTAGTAAGAAGAATGTAATGACTAAAATGAACACACCCATCTTTTTATTGTTCATAATCCTTCATAAGACCGTTCTTTTTATTAATATTATGCATAGAAAAGTTATTATAATCTGTTTTTCCTTTTACAAAAATGGTCAAAAAGCAGCAATATAAAGGAAAATCCTTGTTTAGATGCGAATTATGCAATTTTCTATACAACAAAGAGAATTTTGCTTTGGAATGCGAAGCATATTGTAAAAAACATAAAAGTTGTTCTTTAGAGATAACTAAGAAAGCGGTGAAAGTTTAATCGATTTGTTTAGGGCCACGCAATTCAAAATTATCCTCAACCCTTCTTACATATCCCCCCCAGGGTAATTCTATATTATCAATTATTTCTTTTTGTCCAAACTTCTTTAGAAGATCTTCCAGAAGTTCTTGGCTAAGATCAAAACGGCTGATGTTACTATTCCACGACTCTCTACCCCTTCCTAGATTATCTGGCAATAAATAATCACACAACTGCACTTCCCCTTGCTCTTTGTACGCCCAGCGAAGAGCCTCTGACCAGCTTACCACGATGAGTTCGGTTGAAACCTTAATTCTTAATAACCTTAAAGTGTTAGATTCAAAAGTTCGAGTATCGAAAGCAGAAGCAACGTAAGGTTCCAATTTATCGCAGAGACTATCATATGATTTTTTATCAATCATAGAATATCAATTAGTTCCCTACTTAAAAAGTTTTTTTGAATAATCCTTCACAAAAAGAAACTATTCACAAACAGCAGTAAAGTAATCAGTGTTGACAACATACAATAAAAACAGTAATCCTTGATTTTGTAAACCTGCACCCAGATCAAGAATGATGAAAAGACTAATCCAGATCCAGCAGCTAATTTCATCAGTAAAGTTAAGGGCAGTGATAGTAAGACCAATCCGGGCATAAAGAATACTAATAGCCCGGCAGCCAGCATCGATACATAAAATAATAACCCTAATACTTCATTTCGTATCCAGAATATGCTTGACCACCTACTTTCAGTAACTTTGCTGCAATCGTGATCTAGTGGGCAGACCAATGGTTTAGCAGTGTTATGATAATGCTTCCAGACTAAATATCCCGCATCAAACATTCCTGCCAGCGCTAAGGTAAGGAATGATGCGGTAAATACGGCGCTCATTTTTTATACTGTAATACCCCCAAAGCGACTGCTGCCAATAATAATCCTACATCTCGGAAAATAATATCCAAGGCGGCCAGATTGACGATGATTATGGTGGCTAGATTTAGCGCTGAAAAAGCCGCCGCATATGTAGTTTTCCATCCGGAGAGAAGCCATAATGCTAGCGTAAAGTCCACCAAGGCATGGGCGCCTAACACTAACGATGCGGGCAATATTTCCCTTACAAAGAAAGGTATAAACCCAACCCAAGCTTCAGGCTGCAGGGTTGCATCAATTGCCACGAAGAGAAAAGGAACCGCTAAAGCAACCCGTAGTGTAAAAGAAGCTAAGTTTGAATAATCACAGATCAGTTTTTTCATTCTACCACGATGGTTCCGGTTGAGGATATGCCGAGATGATCATGATATTTCCAGGAACCTTTTTCATTGAAGGTGAAAGAAAATGATTCTCCTTGTTCTAAACCTTTACAGGCATCAAAGATTTGTTCTCCACTCCCGCATTTCTTAATATCTGATCCAGGATATAAGGTATGGGTGGGATGCATGGCAGATGCCGGCCAATGCTGGTTAGAGTCTTCATTAAAGAAGGTTATCATATCTCCAGCTTTTACCGTAATTGTTTTTGGAGAAAATCCGTCTGCGGTGATGGCTATTTGATGTTCGGCAGACGCTACTTTTTCTTCTAGAGTTGAATCTTCTGGCTGCATAATCTGCTTTTCATCTGCAGCTGGCTCTATTTTTGGGATATTTTCCGCAGGAGAACAGGCAATAAGAAGAGTTAATGTCGCTAAAATTGAAATGATGAATAATACTTTTTTCATAGAATTAGGAAATAAAACTGGTATATAAAAGTTGTTAATCTACATATTCTCCACAACAGCATCTCCAAACTCCGAACATTTCAGTAACGTAGCTCCTTCCATCTGCCGCGCAAAGTCGTAAGTAACCTGCTTCTGCTGGATAGTTTTAGTCATCGCTTTCACTATCAATTCAGCCGCTTCTTTCCAGCCAAGATATTCCAGCATCATCACTCCTGATAATATTAACGATCCGGGATTGACTTTATCCTGTCCGGCATACTTTGGCGCAGTTCCGTGTGTCGCTTCAAAGACCGCCAACCCTTCTTCGTAATTGATATTCGCGCCAGGAGCGATGCCTAAACCGCCTACCTGCGCGGCGCAGGCATCAGACAGATAATCGCCGTTCAGATTGGTTGTGGCCAGCACATCATATTCTTCCGGCCGCAGCAATAATTGCTGAAACATGGAATCGGCAATTCTGTCTTTGATCACAATTTTATTGCTTGGATTCTCTTCTCCTTCTTTCACGACATAATCAGCGAACTCTTCTTGCGCAACTTGATATCCCCATTCCTTGAATGCTCCTTCGGTAAACTTCATGATATTTCCTTTGTGCACTAAGGTTACTGACTTTCTGTTGTTTTCAATAGCATACTTGATCGCTGCTCTCACCAGCCTTTTTGTTCCGGTTATGCTGATCGGTTTAATACCTATACCTGAATCATGGCGAACTTTTTTCTTCATTTCTGTTTCCAGAAAATAAATCATTTTTTCTGCTTCTTCACTTCCCTGTTTCCATTCGATTCCTGCATAGACATCTTCGGTATTCTCGCGAAAGATAACTACATCCAATTTCTCCGGCTCTTTCATGGGATTAGGAACACCAGGAAAATATTGCACCGGTCTTACACACGCAAATAAATCTAATTTCTGTCGCAGAGTTACATTCAAGCTTCGATGTCCTCCGCCGACCGGCGTTTCCAAGGGGCCTTTCAAGACTACTCGCAAATCTGTAATCCGCCGCAATGCCTCTTCAGATAGTAATTCCTTCCCTTGTTTTAGCGCTTTTTCTCCCGCTACAATTTCCTGCCAGAGAATTTTTCGTTTACCGCGATATGCTTTAGCGACTGCAGCATCCAGAACTTTCAAAGCTACCGGAGTGATATCTACTCCTGTACCATCACCGATGATAAAACCTATTTCTGGATGATCAGAAACGTGAAGTTTTCCATTTACAAAAGTTATTTTCATCTAAAGCAGGATTAAAAGATAATTTATAAGGATTGTTGTGGTGATACTGTTGTAAAGATATATAAATAATCTACCTATCTCTTTAATATGGGAAACCTCAAAGAATTATTAGATCAAGAATTCAAAGAAAATCTCCAGAATGCAACTTCAAGAAATCGCTTTTGTGAAATATTAAAGCAAAACACGGCAGAGGTAGATAATGAAGACTTCTCTTCAGTTATGAGATATGCCCTACAATACTTTAGTCTACCTGAAAATGATTTGTGTAGGGAATTATCTGCAAGTAAACCAACTTTATATAGATGGATGGAAGGAAAATCTGCTCCCTATCAGGCAGGAAGGCAATCAGTTCTGCAGGTTATTGCTAATTATATGGAAAAAAAAGATATCAAATGATTCATTTTGTTTTTCATAATCTAAAACCTTAAATATTCCTTTTTCTCCAAAATTCCTATGTCTTTCCTCAACCAAGATCAAGTACAGGATTTCTACTTAGATTACATCGAAAAGCTGGAAGTGATCAAAGAAAAGCTCAATCGGCCTCTGACCTACACGGAAAAAATCCTTTTTACTCATTTCAGTAAGCCAGAATTTCAAGTAACCAGAGGCAAAACCAGTATTCCTCTCCTAGTGGATCGCGTGGCTATGCAGGATGCTACCGCCCAGATGGCCATTTTGCAATTCATGCTCACCGGAAAGAAATCCGTGCTCGTGCCTACTACCATCCATTGCGATCATCTTATTGCCGCTAAACTCGGTGCGCAACAGGATTTAGCGGAAGCAAATCTTCAGAACAAAGAAGTCTATCAATTTCTCAAAAGTTCAGCCAATAAATACGGTATGGGTTTCTGGAAGCCAGGCTCTGGAATTATTCACCAAGTCATTCTCGAGAATTACGTTGTTCCCGGACAATTGATGATCGGCACTGATTCACATACGCCAAACGCTGGCGGCTTAGGTATGGTTGCTATCGGCGCTGGCGGTGCGGAAGCGATGGATGCCATGGCTGGATTATCGTGGACAGTAACTATGCCTAAATTAATCGGCATACATCTCAAAGGAAAATTGAACGGCTGGACTTCACCGAAAGATATTATTTTGAAAGTGGCGGAAATCTTGACCGTCAAAGGAGGAACCGGCTGCATTATAGAATATTTCGGCGAAGGCGCGCGCAGTATCAGCGCAACGGGGAAAGCGACTATCACCAATATGGGAGCAGAAGTCGGCGCAACCACATCTCTTTTTCCGTACGATCAACACACGGCTGCCTATCTACGTGCTACCCAGCGCGATTTTGTGGCTGCGATCGCCGATTCTTTGAAAGAAGAATTGCAAGCAGACCCTGAAGTAGAGCAAAATCCACTGGCTTATTTTGATGAAGTGATCATCATTGATCTGGATCGCTTGGAACCGCAGGTAGTTGGCCCGCATACTCCTGATTTATCCCGTTCTATTTCCGCTCTGAAAGAAGAGGTAGAGAAAAATAACTGGCCCTTGCAACTGAGCGCGGCCTTGATCGGCAGCTGTACTAATTCTTCCTATGAAGATATGTCCCGGGCTGCAGCCGTGGCCAGAAAAGCTGCTGCGCAAGGATTGAAAGCGAAAGTGCCTTTCATGATTACCCCGGGCTCACAGCAGATTTATGCGACGATGAAACGTGATGGCTTGCTGGAAGTATTTGAACAGATTGGCGGAACCGTATTAGCGAATGCCTGCGGCCCCTGTATCGGGCAATGGAATCGGCAGGATGTTCCAAAAGGAATAAGAAATTCTATCATCACTTCCTTCAATCGCAATTTCAAAAGCAGAAACGATGCTAATCCGGAAACCCATGCTTTTATCGCCAGCCCGGAGATAGTTACTGTCTTTGCGCTAGCCGGCAGATTGGACTTTAATCCGTTGCATGATGATATTGACGGAGTTAAGTTAGAGATACATGCTGTAGACCAACTGCCGCAGCAAGGATTTGTTTTCGATACTTCTGGATATGAAGAGTCAACTGGACAGGGAAATGTTATGGTTGATCCGCACAGCCAGAGATTGGCATTATTGCAGCCTTTTGCACCTTGGAAAGAAAAAGATTTTTCTGAATTAATGGTGTTGGTGAAAGCAAAAGGTAAGTGTACGACTGATCATATCTCTCCGGCGGGAAAATGGCTGGAGTTTCGGGGGCATTTAGATAAGATCAGCGATAATATGTTTTCCGGCGCGGTAAATGCCTTCAATGATAAAATCGGAAAAGGATGCAACTTCTTTACCTTAGCCGAAGAAAATTTTTCTGATATCGCCAGAGCTTATCAGAAGAACGGCAAAGGCTGGATCGCGGTCGGCGATACCAATTACGGTGAAGGGTCATCTCGGGAACATGCGGCCATGGAGCCTCGATACTTGGGTTGTAGAGCAGTATTGGCCAAGAGCTTTGCCAGGATTGCCGAAACCAATCTGAAGAAGCAGGGCATCTTGCCGTTGTGGTTTAGCAAAGAAACTGATTACGATAAAATATTGGAAGATGATCTCATCGATGTTGATAGTGATGTGAAAGTCAATGAGCCAGTATATGTAACTATAAAACATGCTGATGGCTCGGTAGAAGTTATCGAGATGAGTCATACCTTTTCTGTCGAACAGTTGGAATGGTTTAGATATGGTTCAGCGTTGAATTGGTTGAGAGAGCGTTCTTGAATGATTAGGTTAGGTAATCAAGATAAGAAGATTTCAGATTAAACCGCATCAGCCATTTCCAACACATATTATATAAAACTTCTGCATTTCAGGTTAAAAATGCAGCTCATAACTTCCGATTTCAAGAAAGGATTTGTCAAACTCAAAGTTAACGACAAAGATGATCTTTGGTACTTGAGCCATCTGATAGACCAAGGAGATATTGTTAGAGGCAAGACTACCCGAAAAATCAAGATCGGAGACAGTGAAAATGCCAAATCCGTCAAAAAGACCTACACTCTCTCTATCCAGGCAGAAACAGTAGAACTTACTGAAACGTCAGTCAGGATCAACGGCAAAGTGACCGAAGAGATCGAAGACGTGCCCAAAGGCAGCTACCAATCCATCGCTTTGGAAGAAGCATCTGAAGTCAGCCTCGAAAAACCGCAATGGCTGAGCTATCAGAAACAGAAACTGCAGGAAGCCTGCGAAAAGAAATATGATTATCTGCTCTGTCTTTTTGATCGGGAAGAAGTGCTCTTCGCACTGACTAAAAAGTTTGGCTATGAAATTTTAGCTACCTTGAAAGGCGAAGTGCAAAAGAAAGCCAAAGCCGTAGAAATAAAAAAAGACTTTCAGGAAGAGATCATCAAAACACTGGGATCATATAACGAACGATACAAGCCTAGTGCCATAATTTTAGCTTCTCCTGCCTTTTACAAAGAAGATCTCTACAAAAAAATTGCCGCTTCCGAGTTCAAAAAGAAAATAGTTTTAGCTACCTGCTCAGATATCAGCGAGCGTTCGTTAGATGAAGTGATGCGCCGCCCTGAACTGGCCGAAACTTTGAAACATAGCCGGGCCCGGCAGGAACAATTGCTGGTAGAAGAACTGCTCAAAGAGATCAACAAGAACGACAAAGCTGCCTACGGCTGGAATGAAGTGCAGGAAGCCATCAACAGCGGCTCGGTGCTGAAATTACTTTTAACTGATGAATTTGTGCGCAAAAAAAGAGCGGCCGGAGAATTTGCAGCAGTTGATCAAGGCATGAAAACCGTCGATTCTCTCCAGGGCGAGATCCATATCATCTCTTCTGAAAGCGACGCTGGAAAGAAATTAAACGGCCTTGGTGGAATTGCGGCGATTTTGAGATATAAGAAGTATTGAATCTAGTCATTCCACTGGTGTGCTCACCGGTGGTTTGCAAACCAGTTTCATTCGTGAGCATGAAATGCAAAGAATATTACATTTCAGCTCTGAAAATCAATCTTTTGTTGATTTTCATGAGTCAAAATATTCAGCTCCCACCATTAATGAGCGACCCGACCGAAGGGAGCATGCCACTGGTCTATTGACCAGTGGTGGTCGCGAGTATTTTGACTAACGCCGCCAAGATGGCCGCCAAAGTAGTGGCGTGAAAAAAAGAAAAAAAACCTTTCCATAACCGAACGCCTCTTTCTCCGTCGAAAATAAAAAACAATGACCAAGCCCTATATTTTGTACAACCTGTGTTATCCCGAAACTATTTCCCTACGATGAGTTATCTGGTGGTATGAAACTCACCAGAGCCAAACTCATCGAGACTATACGACGTAAAAATGAGGGATCGACAACATATCAAGCCCGCAAAATTGCGGGCATTTCCAT
>JAUYPX010000003.1 GCA_030697505.1 Nanobdellota archaeon
GTTTTTTGGCATTCCGCACAGCTGATGAATAATTTGTCGCAATCAAGATTATGGCAATTGACATATTGTTCGCAGTCCTTTTCACAGAAAGTACAGGAAGTGATTGCTTGCCCTAGATCAGCGACTAGGCGGTCGTCAAAGACGAATAGGCCGCCTTCCCAGTTAGCATCGGGAAATTGATTCACATAATTAATAATTCCGCCTTCTACCTGATATACTTGCGGAAAGCCTTGTTCTTTCAGATAAGCGGAAGCTTTCTCGCAGCGAATCCCGCCGGTGCAGTAGAGAACTATCTTTTTATTTCTTATAGGCCCTAGTTGTTTTACTGCGGTCTGAGGAAATTCTCTGAAATTATTGATAGGAAGTTTCATGGCGTTCTTGAATCTTCCCACTTCAAATTCGTACTCATTTCTAGCGTCAACAATAACAAAGTCTTCATTCTTTTCGTACCATTCTTTGAGCTCGGTAGGCTGGAGATGTTTTCCTTTACTTTTTGCTACATTCACTTCTGCTCCAAAGGCGCAGATTTCGTTGCGTACTTTGATCACTAGTTTATGATAGGCATTTTCCTGGGCTTCCTGTTCCCGGAAGGTGAGATCGGCAAATAAAGGATATCCAGTAAGGAACTGCTTAAATTGTTCTATCTCTGATTTTTCTCCGCATACTGCTCCATTCAACCCTTCTTTTCCTACTAAGATTCTTCCTAAAATCTGGTTGTTTTGGCAGTATTCTTTAAGCTGATCGCGGAGCTGTTCTGGATGAGCCAGATTGGCGTACTGGTAAAAGGAGATGACTTGGTACATGGTAAGGCTTAAATTCTAGTATATTATAAAAAGATTTTCTACTAATTCATAGTAATTGAATCACAGTAAAGTATAAATACAAGATTTAATTGTAAGGATTTGATGGATGTAACCTTGTATGTAAAAGAGGGCGGAGCATTAAAGGTATTGAAAGTTCCTGTATATGTAGTAAGGGATCTTCTGAGGGACAGATTAGGGCAAAGCGAACTTAATAGAATCAACAGATTTGCTGAAAAATCTGCCACCCCTAAGGTATTTAAGCCAGGCAGTGTGGTAGTTGATTTTTCTAATAAGACCGCTACTTGTTTTCAGGCTGGGCTGAACTTAAAATATTTAGAGCCGACTTGGAAGGTAAATGTAGAAAAGGTTACGCTGGAGAATTATTGAATCTATTTTATCATTAGCTTTACACAAAATTAGTTAGATAAAGATCTTAAGGTAAGTAGCCCAAATAGAAAGGATTCCTAGAATGGTTGGTATAATCCATTTAATTTGTTCTGTACCAAATTCCCCTTCCATTCTCTTAATAGTAAAATAAAATAGTGTTGTTACTGAAATAGCAAATATCATTGCTCCTAAACTAATGGAGTTGAAGATGAAGTTCTGTATATTCTCATAATCAAACATCATCTCTAGAGAGTAATATCCCATACCTAAAATTATTCCGGTAATCATAGATATTCTACCGCTGTGTCGTACAATCAGAGATTTTAATCTACTCATTTCAAACTTTCCTCAACTATTTTCTCTTCTTCTTCAGTGATGCCATAAATTTTGTAAACTAATTCATCGATCTCTTGGTCTGTTTTTTCTATTTCTGCCTTTAACCTAGCGGTTTCAGATGTATTTTTGTTGCCTAGCTTGTTAAGTTGTTCATTTAAATTAAGATTCACTCTAACTAACGCTTCCAATTTTTGTCGGATGCCATCATCCGGAATAATAATTGGAATGTTTTCTATGTATTGTTTATTAAATGCAAAATACCCTCCACTAAATTTGGAGCTTGTTTGTTGAATGAAAAACGCTACAACTTTGCTATTTAAGATGCCAAGAATAGCCAAATACAATTTTTTATCTTTCATAGTTATTCCATAAGCTCCTCCGCCTCCACCACCACTACCTACAAAGAAAAAGGTACTCTTGGAATCATATGTAAAAGAAGGTCTTTTCGCTATAGAAGGGGTCATAAGTTTTTCTTGACCAAAGCGGTTCAGATTTTGATTTCTACTAAAGAGATACCATTTTGGCCCCTTCATTTTTCCCTTATCCCTTGCCTGCAAAACCGATTTATTTTCTAACAAATAGTTGTAAATTTTAGGAAAATCTTTCTGAAGTTTTTTTTCGCTAATTGGTGTGGCACGATTGTCCATTATCTCATAAGGGAAGATAACATATTTGTTTGATTGCTCAACGTGGTATTTTCTGATATGTTTTGATCCTTTCAATAGTGGATAGATTATGCTATTCTCTAATCTGTATTCTTTTTCAGTAGCTTGAGAATAGAAAGAGTCATTTCCATTATTAACTAAAATGTAGATCTTATCTGCCCCAGTGATAATTCCCTGAAATATATTTGTGGAAATATTTGTTAGTTTTAATTTTGTTTTTAGGAGTTTTGACATAATTGATTTCGTTGTTTCTGAAAAGAAACTCCAAGCTTGTTCATTTGGGTGCTCCTGTTTAGCTACACTTAAGATATCAGAAGTTAAGGCTCTAGTTTGTTGAAGTTTGTTTGCGTTCGTTAATTCAATATACTCAACATTCTTGTTTTTACTCTTTTTCAAAAACAAAAGACAGGTATATGTAGTTACACTATCAAACACCTGGAAGTCTTTGAAATCAACAATTTTGTACAAAGACTTGTTTTCTGTAATAACTTTTCTTAGTCCAAGACCATAATCTGCATTAAAGAATTTTAAAGGCAGAATGAACCCTAAAATTCCACCTTCACGAAGTAAAGATAAGCCCTTTTCCACAAACAACGCATAGATGTCATAATTCTTAGTTGCGGATTTGTAGGCATTATTGAAATAGTCAACATCTTTTCCAGACAATGTTTGTATTCTTATATACGGCGGATTCCCAATAACCACATCAAAACCGCCATCATCAAATATCTCCTTGAACTCCTCCTCCCACTTGAAGGCCTTGAATCCAGCGATTTCTTTATCATCAATCAAACTGTTGCCAATGTGAATATTATCCCGCAACATCGGCAGCTTCTTATCCCTCTCTGCCAATTTTAGAGAAAGGTTAAATTTGGCAATTCCCACGGCACGTTCATCTATATCAACACCATAAATACAGTTCTCCAACAATTCTTTTTTTTCTTCATAGCTTAAATCTCGTTTCAAGGCTCTTTTTGCTTCCTCTAACAAAACATCAAAGGCTACTCGCAAAAAGCTTCCAGAACCGCAGGCAGGGTCAAGAATACGGACTTTTTTGATCTCTTCAAATGATTTTCCTTTGATTTCTTCCCTAACAGTATTGTTAACAATGTAATCTACAATGTATTTTGGAGTATAATATATCCCGCCTTTTTTACGTTTCCCGATATCTTCTTTTTCTGTAAAGCGTTTTTTACCGGTCTGGACATGCCCAATAAAGTTCTCGTAGGTTTTTCCTAAAATATCAGCTTCAATGCTCTTGAAATCATACGCAGCTTTTTCTTTCGGTTCTCGCAGTTCCTCAATAATGTCTAATAATTTATCATCATCTATTTTGAAATCGTCGCAGTCACTTTTATCAAATAAATCGCTGTCGTAAATGCGGCGGTAGTCTGTAAATAAATCTCTAATCTTGCTTAACAGCCAACCAGCTTTTAAGGCTCTGCTTTCGTGAAGATACTGTTTTAAGTATGGCTCGTGAAGTTCTTTATCTTCACAAAAACAAATAAAGATAAGCCTATTGATAAATTTCTGGACTTCCTCTTCTACATGCATGAATTCTTGTTCATCCTCAAAATCAAACTTATTGTGCTTGCTGTTTTCCTTGATATTTCGCAAAAGCTGCTCTCTCCAATGCTTCATATCATCAAGCAGACGTTCATCAACAGGAATAGCTAGCTTGTGCTTTGCAACCTTCAGGTAAAGCAGGTTCTCTCTTCCACTTTTAACCCAATATTCTTTCTCAAAAGCGAGTAGAAGCTTCAATTCCTCATCAGTAGCCGTAAGGAGATCAAACCGAGCTAATTCTGCTTCTCGCGGATTTCGCCATTGCACTTGACAAGCCAGAATAACAATCTGCTTAAAGTTAGTCAGAATGGCAAAATCTTTCTGCTTTCCGTATCCATACGCTAAAGTTTGCCTATAATACTTCTCATCATCAAATATGCTGTTGCTAGGAGCTTTTGCTTCTACAATAAATTGAGAAATACTTTGATTGGAAACAACATAATCAATTCTCTTTCCAGTCTGCTGGACTTCTGTTTTAAATTCGGCAGGATCTTCTGTATCCCAATGTAGAACATCTCTTATTAAAGGAACAATTAAACTCTGGCAGGCCTGTTTTTCATTTCCAATGAAAGCTTTGTCTTCTTTATAGCGATTATAAAGTTCTATAAGCTTCTGCAAGGCTTTGCGGGCATTTTCAATATTCATCATTTGCTTAGGCAGTTTATCATTTATAAAGATTGTTCAAACTTTTAGAAAAAACTTTAAATCTAGGACTATTTACATAAAAGTCTAATGGTCCTTCATTTTACTAAAACTTTACCAGAAGCATTAGAAAATATCAGCTCTTTCGGAGAAGGCTATGAGCTTCCCATCTACTCAGCGGAAGAAGTGCGTTCTCATCTCATCTCTGATGAAGTTATTGCCGACTACGGCTATGCCAAATGGGCCATCGTCGATTCGCTCAATGAAAAATATGACGCTCTTCTCTTCAATAAATTTGATCTTTACAATTGGCTGGAGAAAAATCAAGATGATGAAGTTGCTTATTTTCTGAATGAAGCCGGTTCCAACAGCCTGAATTATTCAGAGTATTTAGCCCCATCAAGATTTCATCTCTGGCTGGGAAAAAAAGGATTTGTGATAGGCATAGAACAGAAAGGGAAAGGATTTAATGCAGTTAAGATTAATGATGAGAAGATAAAAGAACATCAGGGCGGAGCTTTCCAGTTCTTTAGGAATTGCAAGAATGTGGTTTTCTTTGATGATCCGAAAGAAGCACGGATGGTATATCTGGAAGTACGTATGTAGGATGATTTTAGCGTTTGGTCAGCTTTGAATAAATACGTGCAAACCTTTAAAAATAGTCTTCTTTTTGAGACTATATCACTATTGTGAGGGATTCATTATGTCAGATAAAATCTTGATACCGACCTTTGTCGAAGCAGAACCATTTGAGAAATTAGAAGTAAATGGTGTTGAAAAAGCACT
>JAUYPX010000005.1 GCA_030697505.1 Nanobdellota archaeon
GATCTGCTGCGGCTGATGATGGTCTATCCAGAAAATGGGAACTTTCACCGCATCGACGAACTGCTGCTCCATCATAGGAATGTCCAGTACAAAGATAGCATCGGGGCTGATTTCCTGCACTTTGGTTATAAATTGACTATCAATAGTTGAGCTGGCAGAAACACGTATTCCTTTTCCTTCCTTGTGAATTCTATATAACAGTAAGAATGAGCATAAGCCGTCAGCATCGGCATCGTACAAGAATAAAGGGTTTTTCGCGTTCTGCAAAGCTTCTTGCAGTACGGTAATTTGGAGGGCAGTTAACATGGCATAGAAATCCTTTCTTCATTTTTAAAACTTTAGTAGGCAGATAGACACAGAAAACAGCTGGAAATCGGGCAGAATGGGCTTAATTTAAAGAAAAATTAATAAATTAAATCAGCTGAGAGAGCGTTAAGTTCAAAGATCATGCCCAAGAAGTGTTGGATGCTCTGAGAAGTACAAAGTAGGGGTAAGAAAAGATGAAACACCAATCCGTTTCCATGGAAAGTTTGATTCGCAAGCACCACTTACGAAGCCGCGGATATGCTTACGTTGGTGATTCTGCCGTGCCAAAATCATCGCCAGATTTCGATAAAAATTTACTGAAAAGGCTTCAAGAAGCAGAAAAGACGGAGGAAGTAGCTATTGGTGACAAAATTTCCTTCTATGCCATCTTTCCAGAAGAAGAAGAAAAGATCCCGGATACCCTGCCTGGCGGTTTCCAAGCTCCAGCAAAAAAGAATCCATCGGAAAAATCAGGTTCTCCGTATAGAACTATTAAAAGAAAATTACCTTCGGAATTATTATATGAACTCGGTTCTGAACGCTTAGGGATCAGTTATGATCGCATTCATAAAACTTATTTTGAACCAAACCAGAATGCTGGCCATAACCACAAATATAAGCATATCCTTACCATTGATGACCTTGTGATTATGAGTAGAATGGAAGATAAAAATACGCTGGATTCAGCTAAGCTGCAAGGTAACCAATCCGGCGAGGAAGACAGGAAAGCGGGAAGGCGTTTAGAAAATCACTTGCGCCTGTCGCCTTTGATCACGCGAGTCTCAAGAGGCCAGGTATATACTCTTTCTTCCGAGGCTTTAGACGGGATGTATGCTGCAGTAGTACATAAGAGGTATTTGCCACCTGATTGGCAGTAGAATCACTCATCTCATCTTGTAATATTGCACTACTGCGAAGCGGCCGGATTGATCTAATGTCTGGATATGACCTGTCGCATCTTTAGTCCGCTGGAGGGAATTGATAAGCTGATCGATATTCCCGGTAACTAATGGCAACATTTTGGGAGCGCCGACCGGGATTCTTGGTTCTAAGTGATCTGGTTCTGCAATGCAGTAATATTGAACACCAAGATACCGATTATTATAATCATCGGAACGGGCATAGTACATTGCCAGTGCAGGCTTGTTTAATTCTACGATCCAGCGATAGAATTTTTCCTGAGTTTCTCCTTTAAGCATTTCACTTTTGGGGATGGACAATAATTTAAGATCATCAAGCCACATCAATGGAACAGTAATATCTTTTCCGCCGACCAAGATCCTGCTGTGCCCGTTAGAGCCGTTAAATTTTAATTCTTTCAAAGCCATTTTATTTTTTTTAAATTTCTCAAAAATTTTTTAGAAGGTCGTAATTCCACTCATCATTTAAATAATTTTTGTTTTTGTCAAGAATTTACGCTACTTTGTCGATCATTTTTTTTATCACATCAAATCCGCCCTGCCAAAATTGTTCCGAGGTGATGTCTACCCCGACGGCTTTGGTGATCTCTGAAGGCGATTTGCTTCCGCCTTTCGCCAGCATTGCGATAATCTTATCTGCATAGGCTGGACCTTTTTCTTTGTAGGTCTCGTACAAGGCTAAAGTCAGCAAGTTTCCAAAAGCATAAGCATAGCAGTAAAAAGGAGTATGGAAGATATGGGGGATATAACACCATTCGTAAGCATAAATATCGTCGACCATTATTTTGGGGCCGAGCTGCTTGCGCAAGTCCTGCAGGTAAACTTTGCTGATCTCATCGATGGTTTTCCCTTCTTCCAGCATTTTATGGGCCTTGATCTCAAAACGCACAAAGCCAGCTTGGCGGATGATGGAAGCGTAGAGTTCATCTAACTTTACAAAAAGTAAGTCTTTAACCCGGTCAGGATATTTTTTCAAAAGGCGTTCGGACAAGATCATCTCAGAGAAAATAGAAGCAGTCTCAGCTAAAGGAAGAGGCGCATGGAAGGTAAATTCAGTATGTTCTCGAGCGATATTGTGATGGATGCCGTGTCCTAATTCATGAGCAAGGGTAGAGACGTCGCGCAGAGTTCCGCTGTAGTTCAGCAGTACGTAGGGATTTAGTTTCGCGGTGACGCTGCAGCAGAAGGCGCCGGTATCTTTGTTTTTCTGCAGCTGGGAATGGACGTGGTCTGCCTGCAAGATATTCAAAGCTTCTTGATGAAAGACGGGAGAAAAATCTTTGAACGTCTCTAAAACGGTGCTTACGCCTTGGTGATAGGGAATTTCTTTCTCTTTCTTGGGCTGCAGCGGCGCATATAAGTCAAAACGGCGCATTTTTTTCAATCCGATTCTTTTACGTTTCATTTCGAAGAAGCGATGAAATAAGTGTTCATTACGCTCGCAGACCTTGAGCAGCGCTTCTACTGCTTTATCAGGGATATCATTGCCGAGGTTGCGCACATTGATAGGACTTTTATAGCCGCGCAGATGCACGTTTTCCTCGCGCCAATCGGTAGCGAGGTTGCGGTAGATCTCTCCGATGATATCTTTGTGCGCTTGGTATTTTTCCAGTAAGGTGCGGTAGGCCGCTTCCCGCTTCTTAGGGGAAGGATTACGCACGAAGGTCAGCAACTCTTCTTGTCCCAACTTCTTGCCTTCGAATTCAAATTGAAATTGAGAACAAAGAATATTGTAAATACTGTTTAAAGCTGATACACCAGTTACATCTTTAAGATTGATGACTTTTTCTTCCTCTTCTTTCAGGATGTACGGTTTAGATTTATGCATCTTTTCCAAGAAATAGGAATATTTGCCGCTGCTGCGGATCAGCCGCAAGGCTTCTTTATCCGGCAGCTGCTTGAACCATAAGCCGAAAAAGAGCAGGCGGTTATTGATTTTAGTGAGAAAATTCTCCACTTGTGAGAGCAAGGCACTGGCTTGCTGATTGCTGGAATCTTCGGCAAACCATAACTGGGCATAGACGCCAATCTTGCTGTTCAGAATCTGCAGCTCTTCCAATGTAGCCAGAAGGGAAAGAAAATCTTTGGTGGAAATAGTATCCCTAAGATGAGCGCGTTTGCTTTCTATTTCCTTGGCGATGGCTTCGATCTTCGCAAACACCTTTTGCACGTTTTCCGGCTTGACTTCGGAAAGATCCCAGGAAGAGAGTTGATACTTCTTCATATGCAGATGTGATCCTCGCCCTCATCAAAACTGGTATTGCATTGCGAACAATATTCTCCGCGCCCTAAGGCAGAACCAAAACTGTCGCAGGTTTTATCATTGCATTTCTTCTGTCCCTGCTGGTAGGCCTCTACAGTGATCATACTACCGCAGCTGCCTGTGCAGATATAACGAATAGTCGACATTATTCACCTTTTTTTTATTGTTGAGGGGGTCAGGATTTATAAAAGTATTTCTTATTAGCTTCTGAAACATAATAATTATAAACTACAAATAAAATATTTAGGTCATGGCCAAGCCAAAATATAAATTTTTCAAGCAGACCGAGAAGCTCCAAGAAACCATTAAAGCCAGCCATGATCCGATCAAAGAATGGCATGCTGACCCTAAAGGATATTTTCTGATTCGTGTAAATGATAAAAAGAAGCGTATTGAAGCAGGATTCTGTAATTACAAGCACGAAATCATCAAGATGGTGTACGGAACAGGAGCGATTGAAGTGTATAATACCATCATTCGCAAAAAAATGATTTCCCGATTGGAGCATGCCGCCTATTTAGGCAAAGAACTGTATAAAGCAGAGTTAGCGTTGAAGTATGGGAAGAGATATCGGCAGGAGTTTCCGCTGGAATTTTCTGATAATGTAAAGGTAAGAGTGAAAGATAGTTAGAAAAATATTTCTCGAAAGGTTTATATTCCTCAAAATATTGGTTTACGTATGTTCAAAAAGAGTTGGATGAAGCTGTTAGGCAGAAAGCAGCATGCAAAAACAAAAGTGGATGTGCTCTCTGATATTGAAGCCATAGCTGAATTTCTCAATGAAATCCAGGCGGATACGAAAGAACTGCAGTCACAGTTGAAGAAGTTAAAGGAATTAGAACAGGAATATCACGTTGCCGCTTCCGGAATAATCCATGTCAATCTGGAAACGCAGGCTAAGATTCTTGATAAGCTGCTGGAACGGTATGGCTTTTTTGAAAATGATGTGGATGTCAATGGCTTGCGGATGAAAATGATCGCGGCTGAATTCCTGAAACGCGCAAAAGGAGCGGGCATGACTGATTTAGTGCGGCAGAAAGAAAAAGATAAAAGATGGATGATGCTGTGGTAGGAAGTATTAATATTTTTAATAAATTCTCTAACTCGTAAATACCCTATACTTTTCCTTCCCTTCAATCTCAGAGATAATTCTCTTGACGATCAATTGCTTCGGATCCGGCAATAATTTGACTCGTTCTTTTATATCTTCTAAATTTTCAAAGGGCTTCTCTTTTCGCGCATTCAAGACTTCCCACATGTGTTTCTTTCCCACGCCGGGCAGTAATTCCAACTGGTGCATCCTCATGCTAAGAGGCTGGGCTTTGTTGAAGAATTCTACAAACCTTGCTTCTTGCGCAGTCACTATATCTTCCACAGCTTCATGTAAAGTATTAGCTGCAGTGGCGGTAAGTTTTTCGGCAGAAATCTTGCCTTTGATGTGATGGATCTCTTCGCGCTTTCCTTCCCCGATGTAGACTTTATGCATCGGCTGCAGGATCACGCCTTTCTTAGGGATCAATTCTAGAAGAGTAAGATGGTCCAGACCAAGAGCTTGAACTATGGGAGTCTTCACCGTAGCTTGCTCGAATGGATACCCGTGCTCCAGGTGATCCAAGACGATCGCATTTTCCTCTCGTACAGGCTTTGGTTCCGATGTTGCGTTCATTTTTTTCCTTGTTTTGCACTTTACTAGCTAGTAATATGTTGACTTTAATAAAAATTGCGTTTATTTGGGAGCTACTTCCGTAACTGCAGCCACAATACTTTCCTGATCCTTTTTTGACAAGCTCAAAGGATAGGACTGTAGAATTACCTTTAATTCCTCAAGATTTTGAGGCAGAAAATCAATGATCTTACAATAATGTTCTTCTTTAAGCCGGGTTAGGTTAAGACCGGTCAATCTAGAGTATAATTCATCCTTTTTTCCCTTAGACAGGGTAGCAAACACTTCTTGCTGTTCTTTTGCTTTATTAGAGAGGAAATTCAGACTTTCATCACGCTTTTCCACAGACTGCAGAATAGCTTTAACTTCCGCCAATGCAAGCGGTGTTTCAGATACTAATTGTGGTGAAGGCATATTTTATTCCTCGGATTATGCTGTTTTGGTAAGATGAATAGGATGTACAAAAAGCTTCTTTTCCTTGTCCTGGTCGTAGATCATGACTTCGTAGCAGAAGCCGCGCTTTCCAGTGACCGTACCAGTCAAGCCATGAAACCTAGGGAAAAATTGACCAGTTTGTACGCTGGAATTGATCTTAAGGTTTACTTTATCTCCTTCCTTAAACTCTTGGAAATATTGGCTTAGCGGGAGTTTTCCCCGTTGGCGATAGTGAAGCGTGAATTTATGCCTGGTTTTCCGTTGTTTTGTCCCTATTCTGGTGACCATGGCTAGTTGAGGAGAGGAGTGATTTATAAAGGTTTTGGAAAAGAATAAAATTCTTTTCGAAACCCCGGAAATCTAGGATTTCCGTATGGTTACGGAAATCTTGGATTTCTTAGTCTAAGAAAACTGTTGGTTTTCTGCAGGTTTTGGTTGATTTGGAACAGGATTAATGTAATTACTGTTAGGTGATTAATAGAGAAAGGTTTAAAAAGACTATTCGGGGATAAAAGATAGAATGGATTACGAAAAACAGAAGGGCTTGAAACAACTATTACAAGGTAGAATGGACTTCCTTGATCAAGAACAAAAAAGAGATGAAGAAGATATAACTGATATAACGTTGGTGTCCTTACTTCCATTTATGCTATTTATGACTACTTTTTTAGTAAACTGGTATGATTATGGAGTCACAGACACTAAATTACACGGTTTATCAGAATCTCAAGTCAGAAGCTACTGGTCTAAAGAAGATAATCGTTCAGATTTCCGTAAGCTTCGAGGATTTATTGGTGCTTCAGGAAGAGAGTTAGCATATCAATTGTATAAATAGGAAAAGAAAAATGTTAGACAAAATCATAACCGACTTGATCGCTTGGAAGAATGTTAGAACTATAGCGCCTCGAGGTATGCTTGGCCACGGTTTTGCGACTAAACCTAAGTTTACGTCTATAAATGGAAGAAAAAGTTATGGTTACCTACTGTATTTTTTCTTTAATGATAGTGGACTTCTTCAACCATACGCTTCTCATAATCCTAAAGGATATTTTTCTGTCGCGGTGGATGAAGAGCCTTTGGAAATTAATTCTGAGATGGAAAATGAGAATGAGATAGTCAGAACTGAGCGCATTCTAAATTATAAAATATCTAAACCACTTCCTGATTCTTATAAAGAAAAAGTACATGAAAGACTGCAAGCTACTTTGCAAAGATTTAACCGCCTTTTCGGCTTCAATCCAGACTATAACGGTTTTACGAT
The DNA here is from genome assembly GCA_030697505.1 of Nanobdellota archaeon. GTDB lineage: Archaea > Nanobdellota > Nanobdellia > Woesearchaeales > GW2011-AR9 > JACPIL01. Next base: position 6,849 of record JAUYPX010000005.1, read on the forward strand.
AGGAGATTTTCTAAATGATGTTCCTTTATTTTGAACAAGTAAAGTTAATAAAAAATCGCCTAAATCTTACTAAACATGACCACTACGGCCTTACAAGAGATCACGGAACTGATCAAGACTAACAAAATCGAAGATCAAGAGAGCCTGAACGAGATCAAACAGGATATCGCCAAAAAACATAAATTATCAAAGACGCCGACTAATATTGAAATTTTAGTTTCTTTACCAAAAGAAAAGATGGTGGAATTCAAGAAAGTGCTGCTTTCCAAGCCCACCAGAACTATTTCCGGCGTTTCGCCCGTCGCGATCATGACCGCTCCCAGCAAATGCCCGCATGGCAAATGCACCTTCTGTCCGGGTGGATTAAACTCTCCCTGGGGAGATGTGCCGCAATCATACACTGGACATGAGCCGGCGACTATGCGAGGTATCAGAAATGATTATGATGCTTATCTGCAAGTGTTCAACCGCTTGCAGCAGTATGTCCTGATGGGGCATACTTTTGACAAGATCGAGATCATCATCATGGGCGGAACTTTTACCGCTACCGAAAAAGAATATCAGGAAGAATTTGTCTACGGATTGTTTAAAGCCATGAATGATTTTTCTGATCTGTTCTTTGATGCGCAGGGAGAGTTTGATTTTCTCAAGTTTAAGGATTATTTTGAATTGCCGGGAGATATGTATGACCAAGAACGGGAACAGAAAATTAAACAAAAGTTATTGGAATTGAAACAGAAAACAAAAACGAGCTTAGAAGAAGAACAATTACGCAATGAAATATCTCACATCCGTTGTGTAGCGTTATGCATCGAAACCAAACCAGATTGGGGTTTCTTAGAACACGGCAATGAGATGCTCCGCCAGGGATGCACCAGAGTGGAATTAGGCATTCAATCAGTCTATGATGACGTCTTGAAATTCGTGCACCGCGGACACACTACAGCAGATTCCATCAAGTCTATTCAGATCCTTCGCGATCTTGGATTTAAAATTAATTTCCATTACATGCCGGGATTGCCATTGACTGATTATGACCGGGATATGGCCGGGATGCGGCAATTATTTACCGATCAAGCTTACAAGCCGGACATGATTAAGCTTTATCCCTGCATGGTCGCGCCGGGAACGGCATTATATTATCAATATAAGAAAGGAGAATTCACTCCCATTGATGCAACAGAAGCAGCGAAACGCTTGGCAGAATTTTATACCTTTGTTCCGGAATACTGTCGGATCCAACGCGTGCAGCGGGATGTGCCAACTAAATATTGGGAAGCAGGCGTGGAGATGACCAATCTGCGCCAGTTTACTGATAACCAATATGAAAATAAATCCAGAGACATCCGCGCGCGCGAGCCGAAAGGAAAACCGCTCAACTGGGAGAAGGTAGAGATTAAAGTGATGGAATACGAAGCTTCACAGGGAAAGGAATTTTTTATTTCTGCAGAAGATATGGAAAACGACCTACTTATCGGTTTTTGTAGATTGCGGTTTCCCTTTGAATTTTTGCGCGCAGAGATCACTTCTCAAAGCGCTCTGGTAAGAGAGCTGCATGTCTATGGTACTGCCACGGCGATCGGCGATGAAGGTTTAGTACAACACAAAGGCTGGGGCAGAAAATTAATGCAGAAAGCAGAAGAGATTGCTGTAGTGCATGGGAAAAATAAAATGGTAGTCATTTCCGGAGTAGGGGTGCGAAAGTACTACGAAGAGAAGTTAGGCTATGTGAAAGAAGGACCGTATGTGGTGAAGGAACTATGACCCTCTACCTGATCGGCATCGGACTGAGCACCGAGAAAGATATCACTGTCAAAGGATTAGAAATAGTCAAAAAATGCGACAAAGTATATCTGGAAAATTATACTTCCCTGTTGCAATGCTCAGTTCAAGATTTAGAAAAATTCTATGGAAAAAAAGTAATTCTCGCTGATCGCGCCACTTCAGAACAGAAAGATGAACGGATTGTGGAAGAAGCGAAAAAGAAAAAAGTTGCGTTCTTGGTTGTCGGCGACCCTTTTTCTGCTACCACCCATATCGAATTATTCAAGCTAGCTAAGGAAAAAAAAGTGCCGGTGCAAGTTGTCCATAATGCTTCCGTACTTACCGCAGTAGGCATTACCGGATTGCAGCTGTACAAATTCGGCAGGATAACCTCTCTTCCTTTCCTGGAAGATCATCCTAATTTAGAAACACCGTATAATGTGCTGAAGGAAAATCAGCAGCAGGGATTGCATACCTTGTTTTTATTGGATCTGAAACCGGACCAGCAGAAGTTCATGACCGTCAACCAAGCGTTAGAGATTCTGGAAAAGATTGAAGCGAAGAAAAAAGAGAAACTGATCGGCAAAGACACCTTAGTTGTCGGCTGCGCCCGATTGGGAAGCGAAGATGCAGTGATTAAGGCAGGATCGCTAGAAAAAATAAAAAAACAAAGATTTGGCAAAGCGCCGCACTGCCTGATCATCCCGGGAAAGATGCATTTCAGGGAAGAAGAGATGATACAGCTTTACGCCGCTACCCTGTAATCAACATCTCGATTTAAATTGTAAAACGATTCTAGAAAGGTGAAAAGCGCAGGATTGAATTGGATCCACCAAGCTAATTTCTGTTGTTCTTCATAATTGATATCGGTAGCTGATTCTAAAAATTCGTACTTTGATTCTTGTAATTTCTCCCGGGCTTCTTCGTCAGGAGAAGGACCGGTTTCGTAATTATCATTTACTGGCTTAGGAAGCTGATATTCTTCTTCATCAGAAGACGCGGCAAAACTATACGATTGTTCATTGGCAGCTAGATAAGCAAAATCATGCATAAGGTCTTCAGGGAGACGATGATATCGGAGCAGAGCAAGATCTACACAGTCTTTTCCTTCTGCTTCAATGCTCTCTTCCAACTCCGCTTCCAGAACAGATTCTTCTGTCTCTTTTACAGGATCAACTTTTTGCTGAGCATCCTGCCCCGGAAGATAGTGCAGCACCGCATCTATACCAAAGGACATAAATTTTCGAAGAAAATTTAAGCCCTTTGTATATACAAAAGGCACAAAATTCTGCTCGGAATTTTGAGTCTTTTGGTATAAGAAAGAATAATCTCTGTTCCGCCCCTCGGTCTTGACTACTTGCTCTAAGATATCGAACATCAGATTTTGATATAGTTATAGCTATTTAAATTTTGCTTATTGTGAGAAAGTAGTGAAAGGATAGTCATAAAAGTGCGGAGCTATCGTCCTTTTAATGTATCAGAACTAAGTTATTATTCAGCTAAGGAAGCGGAATATCCTTCTTCATCTGCCGCTAAACGTATAAATTTCTTCTCATCTCTGATAACATCATCAAAGTGGAATATACCTCTTTGGATAGGAACATTAATTAATTTCCAGCTCAGGCTTTGGTCTGTTTCCACATTTATATGCACATACCTTTTTGATTTTGGAGTAAGCTGCCTGGTCTGGCTATCCAGAAAATACTCATCCCGCCAGGTATCAGGATGGATGATGGTCATTTTGCCATTCTGCTCCAGGTAGCGCTTATGCACGTGCCCGAAGACATAGATTTTGTTGCGGTGGAGTTTTGATTTTCTTTTCTTCTTAAATACCGTAACTATTTCACTTATGTCCCAGTGCACGTTTTTCAGTCTCCGGTAAAATTCGCGTATCAACTCGCGGGGAAAGGCATAGGTGGGATCGAAATAATATCGTATCGGGTAATAGATCAGGCTTTTCAGCAAGTATTTTAAGCCTTGCCGGGTTAAAACTTTTTCTACGGCCTGATGATGTGAAAAAAGAGCCGGCCGGGGAGTGATGCGTTCGAGCAGGGGATATTGTTCCTTTAAGGACATAAACTTACTGATTATGCCTAAAGAAACCCAGGGAATGTTAAGTATCTTCTGCCCTTTGTACTGCAGGAAGAGATGCTCTTCATCGACTTTGTTCAGGAAATCATACTGATGCCCATGCTCTGCATGCACGCCTTGCTCGTTGTAGTAAAACGAAAAGAAGATATTTTCTGAGCTTTCCAAAAGCGCTTTGATGCTTTCCCGTACTTCTGGATGCACTAAGTCGGCGTCATGATTGCCGATGATGAAAAAGATTCTGTTTTTATGTTCTTGCGCAAATCGTTTCAGCGCTTCAAAGACCGGAGTATGGGCTTGATAGATCAATCTAAGTTTAGCTAAAGAGATCTCATCGGTGATATGCCGGGGATACGATGCAACATTATTTACGATGTAGGGGCATTTGAGGAAGTCGAACGTATCTCCGTTGAGGACTAAATCTACAGGGGTATTTTTATTGCAAAGAGAGTAGATCAGTTTGGAAAGGGCTTTATCGCTGATGAAATCGTCAGTGAGCGTCCCTCCCCCCATCTCAATGTCTCCGAGGAGGATTATTTCTTTTTTCATGGTGGTTATTTCTTAGTACTTATTTTCTCCTGAACGTCTTGATTTAATATTTTAAACAGTTTGGTAAGAGGAGGATTATTTTCCAATGTTTCTTTTATTTCCTTAAATTGTTTTGGCGAAATAAAATCATATTTTGCCAACAGGGTTAGAGTTCTAAGATATTTGTCAGATTGATGCAATTGTTCATCTTCCCAAAATTGAGGGGAATAAGATCTTCCTATATAAGTAGCTACATTTTCTGAGGGGCTATTTGCGCCATACGGCACCACAAATCCATTTCTTGGTTCTGTAGAGTCGTCATTCCAGACTTCTATTTTTCCATCCTTTAAATCTTTTTTATATGAATCACCAAAAATACGATCAAGCTGTTCATGAAATTCTTTTGGAGCATGATAATCTTTGAGATGCGCTAATTCATGCGCTATAGTGCCGACAGAGAGGTTAATGATATTGATAGTTCCTAATAATCCTTCTGCGTAGCCATTATAGCTTAAGCCATTATAGCTTAAAAAAGGTTTTACTAGGGATGAATTTTTTACTGCTTCTGAATGCAGAACTATCTTTTTGCAGTAAGTAAGTAACTTAGGATTATTATCATAAATTTGGTGCAAAATGTCTTCCAGCTCTTTCTGCCTTTCTTCATTAGGGTCTCCTTCATAATCAATGCCGAAATTTTCTTCAATCTTCTTTTCGGTAGGAGTGGTGGTGAAGGAATCGGTTACTGAATAGTATAGCTCTGGCAAGGTGGTGGGAGATCCGAAGTGATTGATTCCTATCCCGCCCAGCGTGCCAAATAGGGCTACTTTAACAAGATTTTTTTTCGCTTTCTTTGTTTTTTTTTCGTCGATCTTAGTCATTTTCTCATCAGCTCATCTATCCAACTCCATTTAAATTCTTGAGCGCTTTGGTAGCGGTCTTTTGGTTTTTTAGCCAGAGATTTTTCCAGGACTGCTTTCTGTCCAAGGGTTATTTGTGAATTAGATTGAGTAATATCTGGAATGCTGTTTCGAATCTGTCGTTGAATTATTTGAAGCATATTTTCCCCGTCAATCGGATAACACCCAGCTAAGAGGCGATAAAAGATTATTCCTGCTCCGTATATGTCACTATGCCGGCCATATTCCCCGCCAAGGCATACTTCTGGATCAAGATAGCGGGGCGTACCAATTATTTTTCCTTCTTCATGCTGCTCAGGAAGATCTTTATGAAGGGCAAATTCGTAATCACATAGCTTAAAATTTAGATCTACAAACGATTCCAAGGTCTCAGTAGTGATTGTTTTCAAAGCCGGATTAGTGATGTCCGAGAGTACATTCCTACTCTTTACATCCCGATGAAGAATTCCCTGATTATGCATAACTTGCAAACCGTCCAGAAGATCAAGGGCAATAACCCAAGTCTGGCGAGGTTTGAGCTTTCCAACTACTTTCAGTAAATTATACAAGTCTCCTCCTCGCAAATAAGGAGAAATGATGGTCCTCTGTTCATCGAGAAATCTATATGCTAACAACAGATTTTCGCGATCGCTATCACTGTTGGTGAGAAGCTTTTGAATTTCTCTTTCCCGATCAAATTGCTCTCGATCCTTGAATTGTTTGAGAGCGACATCGCGCCCGCTTTGCTCTTCCCGCGCCCGGAAAACGATGGTTCTCTTAGATTCATGAAGTGAATCAATAAAAGTATAGCCGGGAATCTCTATCAGCTCAGGCGGAGGGTCTGATGTAGGCTTTTTAGTTTGAGCAGGAAGATTATCTAATTCGGCTGATCTAATTGAATCATTTGGTATCACAGAAGGCTTCTCCAGATCAGTTGGTTTGGCTGAGTCGAGAGGTATTCTGGTGGAAAGTGTAGCTCCAGCTGCTAAAGTATCTTCAAGGTTCGGTCTATCTTTATTATCTGAATTCATTTTCTTCCTATTGCGTCTTGGATCAGTTCTACCTCAGGATCATCACTGACATCAATTACATCATATTCTGCCTGTGGAATCAGTTCAATATCTGAATCTTCGGTAATATTGGTGACATCAGATTCAATTTTGAAAGCTTGATACTTTGCAAAATCATCAAAGGAAGTGTTGGTAGCGATATAATGGAGTGCATCTGGTCCTTTAGCTAGAGTTTGATCATCCAAGCACGTTTTCTTGGCTAGTAAGTAACCATAGAATGCACCTGGAAAAGTTCCGATTGCTATTGATGGAATTAATAAAGACGGAACATTCCCGGCAGCAATAACACCTAGAATTGTAGCTCCAGTTAACATTGCTGCTAACCCCTTTATTCCAGCATCTTTAGCATTTTCCTCCATCCACTTATTTGGATTAGGGATGGATCCGTACCAGCTGGTAAAATCCTGTTCTCCTGGAATTCGATAAAGATGCAAAGCTGTGCGTGAAGCATTATAACTAACTCCATGCCTCCAGCTGGCAAGATCTATGTCGCTTAGTATTTCTGTTTTTTCTCCATTTTCTCTCAGATAGATTGTGGCAGGACCATGAACATCACTTTTTCTAAATCCCATAGATTCTATGATAACTGTAGCTCCATGTTCAAATGCATTTGTTTTTTGTTCCGCCAATTCTTCCAAGACAGCTTTCGCTGTTTCATACTGTTCCAAAAGTACATTTCTATGCTCGTTGGTTCTATAATTCATTTTTTATCTCACCTAAATACTTCTCTATCGCGCATTCCACCAAATGAGACTTATTGCGATAGCTGTTGCTGTTTCTAAGCCGCTCTAACAGCTTAAGCAAGGTCTCCTTTTTCAGTGAAAAGCTCACGGTTTGTCTCATTTTTTAGTTGATTTTTTATTCCTCATTTTTTTCACGCGGCGAAACATTTATATAAATTAACTGTATTCTGTGTATTAACTATATTATGTGAAGGAGGAATATGAAACATGTCAACCATAACTTTATCAGTGCCTGAAGACTTGAAGCGGGAGATGGATGAATTCAAAGAGATGAATTGGTCTGAAGTTGCGCGAGCCGCCATTCGTGAAAAGGTGGCCCAGTTAGCTATTTTAAAATCCATTACTTCCAAATCTAAATTAACAGAGAAAGATGCTTTGGAGATCGGAAGGAAAATTAATAAGTCCATGCACGAACGCTTCAAAAAAGAACATCCAGGGCCATACTGAATGGATTTAGTTGTTGATGCCAACATAGTAATATCTTGCTTGATTACTTCTGGTACTAAGACAACTGAGCTATTTTTCTCAGATACTTTCCATTTTCTTGCCCCGGAGTATCTTAAAGGAGAAATTGAAAAACATAAAGAAGAGATTATCAAAAAATCAGGATTAAATGCAGATAACTTTGACCTTATGTTAAATATATTATCCGCAAAGATTAATTTTATTCCCTTTTCTGATTTCGAAAAATTTCTTCCCCGAGCTATAGAGACATGTCCTGATCCTAATGACGTTGAATATTTTGCTGTCGCCATGAAAAACGCCTGTGCACTCTGGTCAAACGACAAAGGGCTTAAGAAACAAGATGAAGTTAAAGTAGTATCTATTACAGAGCTGCTCACATTGTTCTGATGGAAATGAGTTTCTGATATCATTTTTATTTTTCGCGCGCCGCGCCCTGCGGCGCACTACGACGCACCCCACGAGCGGCGTCATCGCTATTAAGATTGTTGCTACCATCAAGGTCTAAGTTATCACTAATACAGCCAAACCACGCCGCACGTTTCTCATTAAATCCAGTACCTGCTTGGCCATTCCAAGGGAACCATAATTTTGCTGGTTTGCCGAAATACTTTCCAATCTCGACAAGAATAGCAGGATCAGCAAGACCAGTTAATTGCTTCACGTAACTGGTATGAGCGGTATCTCGAAGCGCGCTTTCCAGAAGACTGTCTTGCAGAGTTGCTTTAGCAAAATGTCCCTTTTTTCTTTGACGGCCAGCATTGACTATTACTTTTTTATTGAAATCTGCCGCAGAAGGATAATGAATGACTTCTTCCGTTGTGTAATTGATAATAGTATTCTGCGCCTGCCAGCCATAACCAGCGCCGTGATCTTTGTACTGCAGCAAAAGTGCGTTTGCATCAGCATTATTTCTATTTTTATAGAGTGCGGCAACAATATTACAACTCAACGCGATGCTAGGCAGGAATAAGCCGTTCTGTTCGCAGTGTACAACTCCATTGTAGGGGGTGAAATTTATAGGCTGTCCTTGAGGATTGCGAAAAATATCTTTTCTTATTGCAAGATTGTCGTAGTGTTCAAATACATTATTATCAGCGTCAACACAGGCAATATCTCCTAGTTCAATAAAATTATCGGTGACAGATACCCTGCTTCTCAATCTCCCCTTTGCCTTTTCGGAAATAGCAGCATATCTCTGGCCAAATTCTGCTTTCAGAAAATCCACACCATCAGCATTGGTGTCAAGAATCTGAAGAAGATCAGATAATTCTTTTCCCGATTCAGCGTTCTGTCCCTGCGCAAGAAGTTCTTCAGCGCGTAGGAATGCTCTCTTGCAATCGTCGTATTCTGCCAGTCCTGGAATGTAGAGTCTTGACACCATCTTACTTTCGCTCCACCCTGGAAAATTCTTCAGGCTCTTCTTCAACGTCTATCACTATAGCTTCATCCGTATCTGCTTCCGGAAAAATTCGCATCTCAGCCGGCCGGGAAAAAGAATCTTCGTATGCTTCTGCTTCAATACGCGTGTTGTCGACGTACGATGCGGCATTGACCATAACTTCTTCTGATTGGGCAATCATTTCCGCGGTATTCTTCCGCAACTCATTCATGCCGATCAGCAGACGCGCTCCTGATGTAAACCGGCTCAGCAGATCATATTGTTCTTTTACTCTGCTTAATTGAATAAGAGCAGGCTTCCATCCCTGTTCTAATTGACACTCCTGGGATTCGATCATGCGCTGCTGCCGCTGCACCGAGGCATATTCAATGTTTAATACTTCCAGCAGCGAAGAGAGATTGTCATCACTAAGTATTTTTTTTCCATCTTTCATTTTTTGCCGTACTTGTGAACGAACTGCAGCGTTCTCCAATGGAGGAAGAATATCAACGCCAGTTTTGGCGTGCAGTTCTGCTGAAATTGTTTTCTTTTCTGGTTCAGAGAGAATATCATACTTCTCCAGGCCTCGAAGCAGCTCGGTGTATTCCCGCTGCCTTTCCGGCAGGGAGTGAAGGTCTCCTTTCACACCAGCGATTCTCGTTTCTAATCCTTCTTGCCGTGCAGAAAGCTTCCCATAATCAGTTTTCATTTTTTGAACGACATCGGGAAGCGCTTTGAAAAGTTCGGACCCCTTTACAACCGCATCTTGCAAAGCTATGACTTGTTCTAATAATTGTGTCTCTGGAGAGGCAGTAGGAGATATAAGATTAGGCCGGTAACGTTTAAAACCGCGGCTGACAAAGCGCAAAAATCGAGTTAATGAAGAGTACTGTTTCCCGTATTCTACCAGAGCGCTTTTTACGTCATAATCACGCTGTCTTTTGTCTGCCTCCTGCGCTTTAGCGAGCATCGTTCTGTTGGTTTCAACTTCCGCTGCAGGTATAACATTCTGCTGCACCAACCAATCAAGTGCCTGAGGAGCAGAAATGGCGGGAACTAAATCTCTTTGTGTGCATTTTTGATATTTTCTAGCTACGCCAAGCGTAGTTAGCTCATCAGGTACGCCTGCTAACGCGTTGGTTTCAAAGATGTCCTGTGCCTGATTCTTATCGTATTCTGTCATTGTAACCTCATAGTTCCTATTAAAACCTATTAGTTCTTTATAAACCTTATTGTTTTAATTACTCAATAGTAGTTACTTAAGAAAGTATTATAAAGAGCCCTGTTAATAGAGGATTATGGCCTTAAACATGAAGATGGTGGAAGGAAATCCTCCCACTGAAAAAGGAGATACCTATGTCGCTTGGGATGACTATGAAGTTAGTTCCACTTCATTATGGACTGACGGAATAGGCTCTTGTGTAGCAGTTGCTCTATATGTCCCAGAATTACAGATAGGTACATTAGCGCATATCAGCGGCGTCCGCTGCCCCAGCATAATTCCAGAAGCAGTTTATCCTGAAAACATTGTAAATACCATGGCTTCAAAATTATGTAAATATAGGATGGAAGCAGTTTTAGCAGGAGAAGACGGTAAAAGAGATATTTCTGAAATAGTTAAAAAAAGTTTAAATGCTTTGAACATCCCCATAGTCGGGGAAGATTTAGGAAACTTCGGCGGCACTCGAGGCAGAGAAGTTCATTTCAACTGCCAAACCGGAAAATTAACAGTATATCGTTTGCCATCGTTATTCTAATAACATTTTTTAGGTAAATTTTATAAATAAGCACAGTCTTACTATTCTTACTATGATAGAAACAATTAAAGTTTCCTCGAAAGGACAGATCGTTATCCCAGAACGAATCCGCGAACAATTGGAGATAAAGGAAGGCATGAGATTAATTTTAATAAACGATGAAGGAAAAATCATCTTAGAAAAAGAGCACGACTTTCTTGAAAAGATGAAAGAAAATGAAGAACGTCAAGCATGGATCGCTCTTGGAGAAAAAGCCTTTGCAAAGACATGGGATAATCCAAAAGATGAGGAAACATGGAAAAGATACCTGTAACTGCACGGCAACGAGATCTTTTATTAATGCCTTTTCCTTATTCGGATTTATCTGCAAGTAAAATAAGGCCAGTGTTAGTAATGAGCAATGATAAATTCAATGCCTTATCACAGGACGTTATTGTGTGCTGTGTAACCTCAAATATCTCTAGGGAACTTTACACCGTTTTTCTTGGAAAAAGTTGTTTGGAAGAAGGCTTCTTACTAGAAGAGTGCTGTGTTAAAGTTGAGAATATTGCAAAGATAGAAAAATCAAAAGTAGTAAAGAAGATTGGGCGCATAAATGAAAAAGTATTTTCTGAGATCAGACAGAAATTTCATTCCCTTCTTACTTGAAATTCTAATAACTCCTGCCAAAATAAAACCAGCTCTTCATCGTTTCTTTGCAAGCGAAGCACTTTTGTTCTTTGATCTTGGGCTGTTCAAAAGGAGAGTTTAATGATTTTGCACCAGTATTTTCCTTGAATTTCTCTTCGCACTTCTCAGTTCCGCACCAGGGAGCAAAGACGATTTTGCCGGCATCGATTGCCTTCTGGGCATCTTTGAGATTGTCAGTTTTGACAATATTCTGTTGCAGAAATGTTTCTGCTTTCGCATACAGATCAGCGTGCATCTGTTCCAAGATCAGTTTTATCTCCGTATCCAGAGCGGCAAAAGGCAGGGATTGTTTCTCACCGGTATCTCTTCGGGCGACGGTTGCGGTCTTATTTTCTAAATCTTTGGGGCCGATCTCGATCCTGACCGGAACGCCTTTCATCTCCCATTCATTAAATTTCCAGCCGGGAGAATAACCGTCGCGATCATCCAAATGCACAGAAATGCCTTTTTTCTCTAACAATAGTTTGATTTTCTGGACTTCCTGCAGCACTTTTGCTCTGGAGTTATCAAATAAAATAGGCACGATAACTACCTGATTCAAGGCTAGCTTTGGCGGTAAGACTAAGCCTTTATCATCAGAATGCATCATGATCAGGATTCCTATCAATCTGGTCGTAATCCCCCAGGAATTCTGCCAAACATGCTGCGATTGTTGCTTTTCATCTTGGAAAGTGATGTTGAACGCTTTGGCAAAATTCTGCCCCAGATGATGGGAAGTGCAGCCTTGCACCGCTTTACCATTTGGTAAGAATGCTTCCAAGGAAAGAGAGTACTCCGCGCCGGCGAAGGTCTCATTTTTTGATTTCTTTCCTTTCAAGACCGGAACGGCAGCTAATTCGGTAAATACTTTTTCGTAAAAATCTAAGATCTTATAGGTTTCTTTGACTGCTTCATTTTTAGTCGCAAACGCGGTATGGCCTTCCTGCCAGAGAAATTCCCGGCTGCGCAAAAAGGGAACCGGATGCTTGAATTCCCATCTAACGACGTTACACCATTGGTTTAAGCGCATCGGCAAATCTTGGTGGGAGCGGATCCACTTAGCGTAAGAATCATTGATGATGGTTTCCGAAGTGGGCCGCACTGCTAAACGCTCCTGCAGTTTGGAATTTCCTCCGCTTTCAACCCAGGCTACTTCTGCAGCAAACCCTTGAATGTGTTTTTCTTCTTTAGCTAACAAACTTTCGGGAATGAATAAAGGAAAGTAAGCGTTTTTTACTCCGTCAGCTTTGATCAGTTTATCAAAGAATTCTTGTACCTTTTCCCAGATGTGATAGGAATTAGGGCGTAAAATATAACAGCCGGAAACTGGTGAATAGTCGATCAATTCCGCTTTCTGCAATAATTGAGTATACCATTCCGAGAAATCCTGGTCCTTTTTTACGGTAATTCCCAAGTTGTTTTTCTTCGAGGACATCACGCTGAGAAGAAGGTTTGGTTATTTAAACGTTTTTGTTGCTAAACTCGAACTCCATTCTTCTTCAAATACTCCATCAGCTCTGCAAAGGCTTGGTCCATCCCTAACTCTTTGCTGCGGAAATTAAATCCGCACATGCCTAGATCAGAAGCAGCTTTGACATTTTCTTTTTGATCATCGATAAAAGCTACCTGATGCCGTAAGCCTGTTCCGCCGAGCGCTTCAAGCAGATGAACGTAGGCAGGGAAGCTAGGTTTGGAAAAACCAATCTCATGCGAAGAGATAGCAACTAGCACATGATTCTTGATCTCCGCGCCCGGAGTATTATACATAATCTCATTGTTGTTGCTTAAGACACCGGTAGGATATACATTTTCATTCAATTTTTTCACCAGATCTAACATCGGTTGATACGGCTGCCCGCACCATTGTTGCAGCAGATTGCGAAAGAATAATTTATTCTCACTAGTAATCGGGATACTTCCTGCTTGCAAAGCATGGGTGAGATAGGTATCTGCACTTGTTTTTCCATTTTGAAAATCCCGCCAGATGTCTTTGTCTTTAACCTTAGGAAAGCACATGGCCTCTAGTATTTCTGCAGAGAAACTTTCACCAAAATAACTCTTTCCTTGAGAGATAACTTCTTCAAGTGGCGCTCGTACATTCGCCACACCACCAATATCAAAGCAAAAGTAATTGATTTCAGACATAAAAATATTTCAGAAGAACTTAGTTATAAATTTTGTGAAGAATCAATGTATATATGGTTGATTCTCAAAATGATCAGGGAATCGTTTCATTTCCGCCCTTTCTGAATACATTCTTTGGAGAAGATCCATCTGTTCAGATTTAAATGGTGCGTATTTTGCTCCTGCTCGATTGGGACTTTGAGAGAGTAATACCTTTTTTCCTTCCTTTACGGAATCACATAATTCTTCGCATGCCTGCCTAAGTGACCAATAAGAATGAGCACTATAAGAATGACTACTTTGAGATTGAAGATTTAAGGTAACTACATATTCATCTCCATCTTCAAAGATTTCTCTGCCGATAAATAAATCATATCCCCAATTAACGATGTCATCGTTTTTGTCTTTTGGTAAGATCATAAGTTATATTTATAAGAATCATTTATAAAACTTTTCTTACCTATAGAATAAAATTAAAAAAATCCTGCCTACAACTCTGCTATAGCTCTCAATAACTTCTCATGCCCCTTAACTAGATCATTAAATCTACTTAATTCTCGTGAAACTATTTCATATGCTTTCTTATCGTTCAAATCTTTTGAATGCTCTGATTTCGCCATTTTTTATCCACTCCTTAATTTCTTCCTCAGTATAATAACCTTCCCTAATGCCTCTCATTACACTAGCTTGCTGAGGGTCGTCTTTTATTTTAAACATTTCTCCATTTTCTATTAAAAATTCTTTTGTAATAATAAAACTAAAAATGCTGAACTCTAAAACAAACCAGTATCATGCTCTTTTACTTCTACAATTCTTGAATCAGGATTATATCTTGCTTCTTGAGCTAAATTGAATTTTCTTGCGTCATAACCATTAAAACCTCGCATATTTTTCAAAACTTTTCTCCTTCTTCTTGGTGATTTTAAATTTTGCTCCATCCCTAAATGATGTGCCCCATAGGTTAAACCAATTGTTGGTTTTTCTTTACCAGAAATTTCAGAAACTCTTGGGACAACCCACCTTTCTATTTTTTCAGCATTAATTGCATTTCTTCCTTCAATTATCGGATCTCCTTCCAAATAGAAACAAAATTGAGCTAACCATTGAGTAACTCCTGAAAGTTCACTTTTTGAATAGAGTTCTTTGTGCGCATCTTCTTCCAACCATCTGCGAAACCCATCATCAAGTCGAGAATTTACACTTCTTTCAACTCTTCTGTTATCCTCTTCTTCAGTATCCCCAAAATTCACATCTGTACTATAAATTGGCACCTTCATTAAATTTCTAACAATTATTTGGTGGCAAGGATCTCCTGCCGCATAAACAATTTCCCCGTCTTCATGTTTTCCTTCTAAAGATTTTTCAGCAGCACCCCAATATATTTGCAATGTTTTACCTATTCCACCCCCGAATTCTTCAATAACCAATCCATCAACACTATCAAAAAGAGATATCTCTAACCCACTTAATCTTGATATTCCCCCATTTTGCAAACCATCTTTAAGATTTTTTTCAAAGTTATGATTCATCAAACCAAGTACATAATTTGCATTTTTGGTTTCAAACGTTCTATATGACATACTATAAAATATAACCTTGCCCTTTATAAATCTTTACTACTTACAAGTTACTATTTTTGACTAAGCTTCTAACGACTAAGAAATAATAAAAAAATCCTGCCCTGCGGAAGTCTTCACGTAGGGGCGGTGATAAGAACAAAAGGCGCAGGGCAAGATCTCTTTTTGATTGTGAAATAAAAAAAGAAATAAAAGAAAAAAGAGGGTGGACACCCCCCTTCTTCTACTTAAACCTAAACTAACTCAATGCCAAGTTCTCTGCTTAAGCTCTTAGCCCGCTGTTGTGAGTGCTTGTTGTCAAGCTTTCCCAAGATCCATGGTGAGTTTACACCAGTGATAATAGTCATCACGGTCAGTTTTCCTTTCATTTCGTCCGTAACTCTGGCTCCCCAGATAACGTTCGCATCATCGTCTAATGATTCTGTCACCAGTTCACCGATTCGGCTTACTTCATCAAGAGTCATGTCTGGCCCGCCAGTGACGTGGATCAAAGCACCTGTAGCTCCTTCGTAGTTGATATCAAGTAGAGGGTTGCTTAAAGCTCCCTTGACTGCTTCTTCTACGCGGCTGTTAGTGTCTGAGCTTCCTACGCCGATAGCAGCTACGCCGCCGTTAGACATAATCGCTTTTACGTCTGCGTAATCCAGGTTAACCAATGAAGGCACTGCGATGGTCTCAACAATACCTTTGATCATGGTCGCGACTAACTCGTTGGCAACGGCAAAAGCTTGTTGGATCGGCAAGTTACCAGCAATCTGTACTAGCCTGTTGTTATCGATGACGATAACCGTATCAGATACTTGTCGCAATTGCTGCAATCCGAATTCTGCCTTGTCGCATCGTGCTCTTTCTATGTTGAAAGGCATGGTGACCGTTCCGATAACGATTGAACCGGTATCCTTCGCGACTTGGGCTACGACTGGAGCTGCTCCTGTTCCTGTTCCTCCACCCATACCTGCGCATACGAAGACCATATCAGCGCTTTTCAATGCTTCCTTCAAAGCCATCAATGATTCCTGAGCCGCTTCTGCTCCCTTGTTAGGGAATCCGCCGCAACCAAGCCCTCGGGTGCAGTCTCTACCAATAAGAAATTTCTTGTCAGCTCCGGTGATCTGAAGATGCTGATGATCGGTGTTGGTAGCAATAATCTCTGCTCCTTTTATTCCTTTTTTATATAACCAGCCAACCATATTGTTGCCGGCTCCGCCAACACCAATAACTTTGATGTTCGCTTGACTCATATGTGCAAAGTCATCTTCCGCAGGGGCGCTTTGCAAAGCCCTCTCAACTAAAAAATCCATTCTTACCACCTCAATATTTTTGTGTGTCCACCCTTTTTTAATAGTTCTCAGTTTGAGAACCATATTCTCCAGTACATAAATTATTATATACTAGTTGTGCTTATCTATCTTCAAGTTTGTCGTGCATAATTTGACCAATTGTGAACGAGAAAAAGAAACTAATTAAGTTTAGAAATTAGGTACGAACTACAAGACATGTGCCGACCAAGCACAGACCAAATGACCAACAAGGGCGACCAACCCTTTTAATTTCATGTAAAGTAGTACTTATATATAAATATTATTTTTCTTTAAAATATATATTGCAGAAGATAAATCGCTTTTTGAGCTTATTTTTGACAAAAATACACTAGATTAGATAGATTCTACAAACTAAACCTTTATTAAAAAAAGAGAATAATTTTCTTCATGATTGTTGTCGATGTTGAAACTACCGGTTTAGACCCAAAAAAGTGCTCTATCGTGAGTATCGGCGCCGTTGAGCTCTATAGACCAGAGAATCAATTTTATACTGCCTGTAGAATATTTGATGGAGCTGAAGTAAGTGATATCGCATTGAAAATTAACGGTTTTTCCCGGGAAGAACTTACTGATCCCCTCAAACCTACACTTGATTCAGCAGTAAAATCTTTCTTAGAATGGGCTAACAAATGCACTTACAAAACCATTGCCGGAGAAAATCCTAACTTTGATCTTGATTTTTTAAAAGAAACAGCAAAAGCGTACGAAATAGAATGGACTTTAGGAAGAAGAGTGGTTGACCTACATAGCGTAAGTTATTCTGCTTATCTTAAGAATGGATTTATACCTCCGCTAAAAGACGGAATTTCTGAACTCAAAGCAGACGCAACGTATGCTTTTGTAGGAATTCCGGAGGAGCCGACGCCACATCATGCGCTTAACGGAGCAAAGTGGGAAGCGGAAGCATTTTCACGGTTATTGTACGGTAAATCCTTATTAGAAGAATTTAAAGAACATACCGTACCAGGATATTTGAAGAAATAAAATTTATTTTTTAACTATTTCCTTAGTCTTTTGCACCACTAACTCTTTCGCTTTCTTGACCGCTTCTTCCGCAGACTGTGCTTTCCGAGCTAGAATAGTGGCGATATCATTCAAATACTTCGCTGGATCAGCTATTTTGGCCCTCCATGCTCCAAAATACACTAAGGTCTCCAGAGGATATTTGGGCGGTTTGGGAGGAACATCTTTGGCATAGCCAAGAGCCACAATCGTATGCACTTCCACTTCTTCGGGGACGGCCAGCAAGCTTTTTACCCTTTCCTGATCAAAAGCTCCCACCCATCTCGTGCCCAAGCCCAGCGAGTGTGCTTCCAAGAGCATGTTCTGTACGGCAGCGGCACAATTTTGGATACTATAGAAGGTTTTTCCTTTTTCACCATAATATCGTTCAGCTTTTTCCGGCTCTGCGCAGACGACAATCAACGCAAAGGCAGCGGCAATTTCATATTGATCATAGGCAGCGGCAGCGACTTCCTGTTTCAATTCTGGTTTCAGGATAACTATAAATTTCCAATTCTGGATATTGCCGCAGCTGGGAGCATGTCTTCCTGCATCTAAGACTCGGGAGATATTTTCCCAGGAAACAAATTTAGGAAGAAAATGAGCCACATTCCGCCGAGATCTGATTAATTCCAGTATGTCTCCCATGCTTCTCATTAAATTTTTGAAATATATATACTTAACTATTTAGAAATATAGATGAAATAAAAAGAAAACTAATTTCCGCTTAAATCGACTTCTTTATGTACGGAAGCCATAGTTTCTCCATTAACATCAAGAAGGAATAAAGAGATCCGCACTTTGGTCAGATCACTGTCCGGAATAGTCACAGGGCTATACGCAAACCCGCCGCTCACTGCAGCTTCATCACCGACGGTTTTTTCTGATTTGAGTCTCTGAGAAGCAATACCCACATCAAAATGTTTCTCTCCATCTTCATATCCTTCGACAATCATGGAAAAGTGATGCGGCCTGATGGTCCCCGCTTCGTTGTTAGTGATAGTGTATTTTACGCCTTTTATTTTTCCCCAGGTCCCTTTCCACTCTTTATAGACACCGTCAAGCGATAAGGTTACTTGCGAATAGCCCTCATCAATAAATTTTTCAGGTTTGTCATCGGTTTCTTCTGCTGGTAAAGTAACTTCACCTTCTGCAAGCTGGGTCTCTTCAGTCTTATTTTGTTCTGCTGGAACCTCTTCAGCTGCTTCCGTACTTGCTTCCTGTCCTTCTGCTTCTGTAGCATCGCCGGTTGCTAAACCAGAAGGGCCGGTATCGCCGCTAAAAAAGGTTGAAAAGCCGGGGAAGGAAAATGAATCGTCTCCGGCAGTAAGGCGGCCAGCAAAGAAAACACCAAGCAATAAGACCAGCATTAAAACTCCTTTCACCAATTTCCATGGTTTTAGGGTGATAGTTATCTGCCTTTCTGGAGATTTATTTTGAGGTTTATCTTTCTCTAACTGTGGCTGCCGTGGTTTCGGCAAATCTTTGAAGGGGTTAGTTTTTCCGCGCGGCGGTGATTGTTCTTGTGGTTCCATTTTTTTTACCTCATAACACAAATAAAACTATCGATGTCACTATGAATATCAACCCTGCCCCGATAAGGCCGAAAGAG
This sequence comes from Nanobdellota archaeon, assembly GCA_030697505.1. Taxonomy (GTDB): domain Archaea; phylum Nanobdellota; class Nanobdellia; order Woesearchaeales; family GW2011-AR9; genus JACPIL01. Next base: position 25,844 of record JAUYPX010000005.1, read on the forward strand.
ATCTGTTCTTGAAGTGATAGTGATTTAAAATTCTTGAGCTTCATCCCCAGAAATGAGAAGAATGCATAGATCCTGCGATTGAAGAGAGCTGCCTGTTGTTGAAAATCATGGAAAACTTGATTGAATGCGGCCATCTTTATGGTACGGAAAACAAAAGGGATTTAAAAATGTTTTTATTTGTTAGTCTTTACATGTAGATAAAAATTGAAAAAATGAAGAAAATATTTACTGTCCTTCTGCAGCTTCTCCAGCCAACGGCTGAGAGCCTTCTTTCAGGACTTTCATATTGACTTGATGGATGATCTTGGAAATGCGCTCTCCACAGACAGTTTTTTTGTTCAGCAAACCTGGCTGCTTCTTCTTATTGCGGTCTAGGCCTGAGAAACCAACACTTTTTCCCGCAGTCACTTTCTTACGGGCAGCTTGGATACCTTTTCGCATGGGAAATCCGCATTTGTCAGAACCGCCGGTGATCATGAATTCATATCCTGGAAAGCCTACTTCATCGCCAGAAACCGTATCGCCGATGCATTTGTTATGCAGCGCTTCTGCTGCTGCATCTTTTACTTCCTTTTGGTAAGACTTTCCGTCTTTTGTTCCTAATACCAGTTTAAGTTCCATCAAAAATCACCTTTTATGATTTTTGAGGGTTCCAAAAAATACCCTGTGTTTTTTGTTACCATGTTTATCCTCCCGAGGCTAAAGACTCTGATGAGTCACGCTTATTGCTGCCTCAGCTATGATTGGTCTTATTTTTGAGCTTATGTTTAAAAATGTTTGGCTATAAACTAGAAATCACTCTTTTCCAGGCCATGCAATTCTTGTTGCAAAGTGGTAAATTCTACCTTGAGCTTTTCTAACTGCTGTTTTTTGAATTCGTTGATCTGGTTCCGGCCGGCATCCCATTCCAGAGGCCGAATCCGGCGCTCCAGCTGAAAGAGCTGTTCCCGTAATTGGATTACTTTTTCTTCCGACATAGCTTGCTGAAGGAATAAAGCCTATATAAAGATTTAGGAGCTAAAAATCATCTTTATGGACCATGTCAAAGAAAACCGCTCGGTTTTCCGACCCTGCTTTTTTCCATTTAGGAAAAAGCAGATTTTAAGAGAAATGTTTTTAATGTGCATACTTACAAACCGAGTATGGAGGAAAAGACGGTCAAACTGGTTTCTATCATGGTAATTATAATTGGGTTAACCTTCCTCTTCTTTTACTCTCAGAAGCTGGAGCTGCCGGTAACCGAGGAATTAGGGAACTCAGCATCAGAAACAGTGATGATGAAAGGTACGGTCAGTAATCTTCGGGTTACCGATAAAGCGGTGTTCTTCGAACTGGAAGGAGAAAAAGTGGTAAAGACCGAGATAATTTTGTTTCCAGATAATAGCATCTATCTCCGCGACGGCGACCAGGTAGAGATAACCGGACAGGTGGAAGAGTATAAAGGCAAGAAAGAAGTGGTGGCTGATAAGATGGTGTTGAAGTGAATTTTAATAAGATAAAAAAATAATAACTAAAAATAAAATTAATGCTGCGTTTTCTTAAAGCGTTCCTGCACTACCTCCCAATCAACAGCGCTGATGAAGGCTTTGATGTAGTCAGCTCTGTTCAGACCATAATCGAGCATGAAAGCGTGCTCAAAGACATCCATGATCAGCAAGGGAACAGTTCCCGCTAAATGTCCGACATCATGTTCGTTGATCCAGAGGTGCAGTAATTTCTTTCCCACCGGATCATAGGTCATCACCACCCAGCCGATGCCGCGCATAGCTCCTGTGGCAGTAAAAGCTTTTTCACAACCTTCTCCAGAGCCAAAGGTTTCTACCATTAATTTATGCAACGGAGATTTTTCAGACAGAGCAGTTTTCTTTTTAGCCATATTGCCGAAATACAGTTCATGCAATCTCATGCCATTAAATTCCCAGCCGAAACGGCGTTTTAATTCCGCATATTCAGGAACAGCAGTTTTACCTTCTTTCTCCATCGCTGCTAAGGTATCCAGAAGCTTGTTGGTATTGGTTACATACCCCTGATACAACTTGAAATGGTTCTGCAAGAGTTGATCGCTGAATCCTTTTAATCCTACAAGATGTTCAAAATTTTGTGCTGTGTATGCCATGTTATTTGTTCTCCTTTTCTTCTGAATTTTTATTATCGTATGACTGCCAGCAACCGCCCGCGCCAATTCTCTTTTCATTATCGATTCTACGTAATTCTTCATGCGAAAAAGCAATTTCTTGAATTGCAGCAGAGATAAAATCCTCTAGTTTTGAAGGTGATAACGGTTCATGGTGAACAGTTACAGCTTGCTCTGAGTCTCCAAATTTCATATTTTTGAAGTGCCCTGGTTGATTTAAATTTACTGGTACCACTCTATTACCAGAACCAGCAACCCGAGCTAATTCCTTTGGCAAACTTTCCAGCTTTTCCGCAAAACAATAATAACGGTCGCTTCCAGGAATCATCGCCGCGTACATCGGCTCAGTTCCTTTCATGCGCCAACCATCTAACCAAAGCTCTGCAGTAGTTTCAAAGATATCAACTCTCACTGTTTCATAAGTCATTTTTCATTCCTCCTATTTCTAAATTTTTCCCACTAAATGCAATCCTGGTTTCAAGGTAGACTTTCCCGGTTCCCAGCTGGCTGGGCAGACTTCACCGCCATGTTCTCTGACAAACTGCGCCGCTTTAATTTTTCGGATCAATTCTTTAGTACTTCTGCCGATGCTGTTGTCATGCAATTCGAATGCTTTCAATACTCCGTCAGGGTCAATGATGAATGTCCCTCGCAAACTTAATCCTTCCTCTGCGATATACGTCCCATAGCTGCGGCAGATTTCTCCATTTGGATCGGCGACCATGGGAAATTTTATTTTTCGAATAGTTGCCGAAGTATCCCACCAAGCTTTATGAGTAAAAACGGTATCAGTACTGACGCTTAATACTTCAACATTCAGTTTTTTCAATTCTTCGTAATGGTCAGCCAATTCTCCTAATTCTGTAGGACAGATAAAAGTAAAATCGGCCGGATAAAAAAATAACACTACCCATTTTCCGTGGTAATTACCTAATTTTACGGTTTTGATTTCATCGTTATGAAATGCCTTTGCTTCAAACTTCGGCGCAGGTGCATTGATTTCTAATTTGTTTGATTCCATGTTGATGCCTCCATTAAAATTTATCAAAATTGATAGTAACTGTTCCTTGTTTTATTTTCGCCTGGCAAGCCAATCTACGTTTCCTATCTCGATCCATAGCCACTTCTTCTTCGCTTAATTCAGATAGATTTTCTTCGCCTTCAACTATATCGATCATGCACGTTCCACAGAGTCCAGAACGGCAGCCGAATAAAACGCCCAGCTCTTCGCAGGCATCTCTAATCGGTTCTCCGTTGGCTAGTTTTATATGATTATCGTTTGTTTTTACGATGGCCATGAGAAAAATTCCTGTTTTCATAAGATTTTCAATGAGAATCGTATATAAAACTTTTGGTGAATATAGAATAAATAAGAAGCCCATGAAATTAGATATAAAAATAAAATCAATTAGGAACATCCAACCCTAATTTCTCGCACATTTTTCGCTGATTCTCGGTCAAGCGCTTGGGATGCTTGCGCACAAATTCTTCGAACTCCCTATCTATGTCCTTCATCATCCGCCACCTCTTTCAAAAAGAATTTTAATAAGGAAGAAAGTATTTATAAAATTTCTTTTTTCAAGTTGGTAGTGAAAATAAGTTGTGCTGCCAGAGTGAAAAAAGAAACTAAAAAAGATTATTTTTTATTCATATACCGTTTGCAGATATTCCAGGCAGAATCTATCTCTTCTTGACTCCGAAAAATATACTCCGAAGCTGAATATAATTTACTGCCCAATTTAATTTTCTGGTTAGTCGAATCTTTATCCGCTTCTTCTTTAAATTGAGCCGCTAAATAACCTAAAAATTCTGCAACTTTATCATAGCGCATATTCTTTATATCTAAAGCCAACTCTTCTAACGAACCAGAATATTTTTCCACTAAAAGAGGATGCTTTGGTTTTTCTTCAGACATTTTCAGCGTAACGATCTTTCAGAAGAATGATGGTAGAATTTCATCAGCAAAGTCAAGAAGGCAAAGGCGCTTAATCCATACGCGAAAATGTAAAATATATTGGAAAGAGCTCCCAGCAGATTAGAAGCGCCCCAATAAGAAAAGAGCAAGTCTCCGCCCAGGAATCCTATGTTAGCGAAAAACAAGTACAATAAATGTATCTCAAAGGAATCAAGATTTCTATAGTATAAGAGAAGATTGGCAGAAAAGAGTAAGATCAAGGAAGTCAGCAACGGATACAGATATCCTAAGAACGTGCCATCAGCTGCGGAAGCATACACTAAAACGCCCACGACTAAGACTGAACCAAGCACTAAGAGCGGCACCAATTTTCGTGCCTCGCCGTATTCTTTATGAAGTGAACTGCTTAGCACAGCAAAAGAGACCAGCATAAGCAAAGCCCCGGTTATCCAATAAAAATCAGGCATCCCCGTAGCAGGAGTTTCTTCAAACACTTGCAAAGTCAAGTACCAGGTCAATTCTCCCATCGCAAAAAGAGCATATCCCATGAGCAGGAAAAAGAAGATGAAGAACTTGCGGTCGGAGAAAAGCTCTTTCAACTTGTTTTTAAAAAGCGTATTTACGGAAAAGACCCCAAACACCACCGTGAGAAACGCAAAAATGAGGGTCACTAAGTATAATGTATCTGATATATCTAACACCATCTTTATCTTCAAGAAGAAAAGGAAATTTATAAATGTGTTGGTTGGCTTAGGAAAATTAGAATAGTTTTTTCTGTTCCCTTTTAGTTTTAAGCAATTTACTTTCCTTTAACAACAAATTCAAATCAAACCCAAACTTCCTTTTAATCAGTTCTTCTGCATATTTGATCATCAAGCTTTGATCTGCAAAAGTGATGGGCTTTTCCTGCAAACTTTTCCTGGCAGCTTCCCGGCAGACCCACACGCCTAAAGGAATATTGTATTCCGGAGTGATGAAACGCAAGGCCAGACAGCTTCCCTGGCGTTTGAGCTCTTTTAATTTTTCCAATACCGAAATACGACAGGCATAATACCCGCCGGCCGTCTCTTCCGCATATTCTTTGCGGCCATCATAGTTCTCATAATCAGTAGAATACATGCAGCCATTCTTCGACCAAGGATTTACTGAACTGGCCAAGTACGTTTCAAACAATTCGTAGCTCCATACTTCAGGGAAGTAGAGGATAAGATAATAATTACCCCATCCTCCGCCAAAATAGGCTTGATATTCTCCCACGGAAAGATTTTTTATTTCAGTAATGAGCTGTTTTCCTACGGTATCATCAACTGCGGTGATGCTCCATCTGGTCGGCACTAGTTTTCTATTTTCTTTCAATCCTATACTGCCGACAGACAGTAATTTATTAAGCGAACTTTCCTCAAATCCTTTCTGGTAAAGGCTGATGATGGCCGGCGCGGCTTTCAAGTCCGTATCGGAAACCACCCGTTCTACCCTGGAATCAACAGCTGGATTAGCGGTGATTCTGGCATTTCTGATAGCAGCCTGGGGACCGAAAGGGATGATCTCTTTCTCGGGCTGGAATTGCAGCTGCGGAGCTTTCTGCAAACTAACCTCCAGTTCAACTGAGTTCTTAGCCATGCCTACTTCCTGCACGATGTTGAGGAATCTGCTGCCTTGGCTGATCTCTTTCACGTTGGCCTGGCTGCGGGAATTGACTAAGCCGTAACGCAGGCTGGCAATATTGCTGATCGTCGCATGGTCTTTGCTCCATAAGCGAGGGGAATCGTAACGAGAAGTATCGCCAGAGAATTGCGGACTGAGGACACCGATATTGACCTGAGGATATCCAAATCTGCCAATGAACGGCGCTGGTGAACTACCTTGAAAATCAGTCTTGAAAGACGTATTGAACTTTAATTGGGGAATCTGTTCAATATCCTTATATTTGACGCGTTTGATATGCATGAAGGCAGGAGAGTAGTTTATTTTTTAAGAATTTAGATAATTGTAGATATCTTTTTAAAGAAACTATCTTTTTACTTTCTTGACGCGGACGTGCTGGAGCGGTCAATTGAAAATCGAGGATTTTCAAAAGTCAGAAATCTTCGATTTCAGACAAAACGGGATGGGCTTAGGACCCATTGGCTTAGTGCCTACGCAGGTTCGAATGCCAGCAATCTAGGCGAGTTGGGCGGGTTACCAGTAACCCACCGCGACGATTAGATAGCTGCTCGAAAGTCCTGCCGTCCGCATTTTTT
>JAUYPX010000009.1 GCA_030697505.1 Nanobdellota archaeon
TATCTCCATAATCCGTAAACTTTTTAAATGAACCCCAGGTTAGTAGTGAAAGAGGGGTAGAATAGGAGGAGTTGAGAATTCATGTTTAGACTTTTTTTTACACCGGGATGGTTCAATGGATACGATTTGTTATTTGATAGCATCGGCTTAGTGGTGGCGCTGCTTATCGCGGCCTACAGCTGGCGCGTCTATAAATTCAATAGGGAGAATAGATTCATGTATTTCTCTTTAGCTTTTTTATTCGTTTCCGTAAGTTTAGCTTTCAAAATCTTTACCAGCGGAGTAGTATATTACTTCCCGGTCAGGGAAACCGTGGCGCAGGTAATCGGGTCAGCAGCAGGACCGCGATTAAAGTATTCAGCCCTGTTTTATCGAGCAGGATTCTTTTTCCAGATGGCGTCTATGCTTCTAGCTTGGCTGGTGATATTCCTGGTTTCACAGAAATCTAGAGCCAGGCTTACCAAGTTTTATGAAGTGAGCCAGATAGGATTGTTTATGTACCTGTTACTGTTAGTTTCTATCATCAGTAACTTTGATTATAAGGTATTTTACCTAACCAGTTCGGTGTTATTAAGCTTGATCGTGCTGAATTACTATAAAAATTACATCACTACGAGGAAGAACAGCGCCTTGAAGGTTATGGCTGCATTCTTATTCATCTTAGCAGGAAATCTGATCTCTGTTTTCGTGTTCCTGCAGGATGGCTCTTATGTGGTCGGCGAAATCCTGGCCTTAGTGGGATTTTTGATATTACTGCAGACCTATCGGCAGGTGGTGAGAAGATAAATGGCAGTTCGACGATCCCGATTGGAATTGGTCTTTGACATCCTTTTAGCTATCCAGAACAAGGGCGGAAAGATAAAACCTACCCACCTGATGTATAAGTCTAATCTGTCTCATAAATTGCTGAACGGATATTTAGAAGAATTACTGCAGAAAGAATTAGTGATCCTGGAAGAAGAGCCGGTGAAGAAGAAGAAACGTCCCATGAAAGTGGTGCGGATCACGGACAAAGGATTGTCATTCTTGGCTGAGTTCAGAAGGATGCGCGAGTTTACGGATGCTTTTGGGTTGTGATTTTGTAAAGAAGGCTTAGCCGATCCCCAAAGCATTTTGGTGGGATAATGAATGAAATGACTTCAACATTTTTACTTGATCTGCGAAAACTAGATTTTAGCGTAGATGCCAAAATCCGTGAAGCCAGAATAGAAGCGGAAGCAGTCGCCTACTTCGAGCGCAGCGGACGGGCACACTATGCTTTTTATGTGCAGGAAGTGGACAAAGAAAATGTTCACTTAAATTTATTGAAGCTCTCCCATTCTGAAGAGATAGCAAGTTTAGAACTTCGCCTGCATTATCAGGCCGCCAGCCTTTTCTTTTCTCCTTTTTCAGATGCGCTCAGGTTTCAAAATGGATCCACTCGCGAAGCCTGGAAGGAAGAACTAAAAGGCCAGTACGAAGCTTTGTATGTCCAGGGAAAATTTGTGAAAGGGGATTTGAACACCTTTAAGAGATATGGTGTGGCCATATTAGGTGAATGAAAATGTCCACGAGATTCTTACTTGATCCACGGGTACTTGATGATTACGTTTCAGATAGCGCTCCGGATGTGGAGGTTGCCGCAGATGCGGTGGCCTATTATAAGCATAAGTATAGTGGATTTCCTTCTTATTATTTTTATTTGAATAGAAGTACGTATGTACCTCCCTCTTTGTTAAGATTTCCTCATTCAGAAGTCAATGCTAGGCTAATGCGTACCTTGATTTACCAGAGAGCTCATCTCAATTTCATACAATTGAAATCTGCAGATCGACAACGACAACAGGCATTGGAAAGAGACTTGAGTGTAGGTTCCAAAAAATTCGAAGCTCTCTACGCTTTTGGAAAATTTCTTAAAGGAGATGCTCAAACCTTAAAAAATTACGGAGTAACCATTAAACCTCAATAATTTTCTCATTAATCTATTTATTATAAATAAATTGAGATTAAGATAAAATTGTTACTCCTGATAGTCTGCGAAAATCGTTATCGCAAGTGATGAGAACTGCTTGATGTAATGCGGCACTAGCATAAATTAAAGCGTCCATGGCTCCCAATTTATATTGTAGGGAGAGTTCCACAGCTTTATTACTTATCTCTGCTGAGACCGGCACTATCAACATTCTCTTTTTCACAAATTCAAGCGCAGTTATAATCTCGTTTGCGTTAAATTTATCTCGTATAAGCTTTCTTTTTATTTCAAATAATGACAGGACGGAGAGATGCAAGATTTCTTTTGTCTCAAAGAGGTCTTTGTACTTGCCATGTATTAAATATTCTAACCAGACTGAAGAATCTATAAGCTTAGAATCGGTCATGCTTATCTCGCAAGTCTTTCATAATCTGTTTGGAAGAATAACCAGGACGACTAAGGTATCCTGCAAAACTTTCTTTAACAGTTGAAAAGATAATTTTTTTAATAGCTTCATCATACGAAGCCGACTTTGTCTCTTCTTTGACTTTCTTGAGCAATTCTAAGGTATCGTCTTGTATTTGTACCGTAGTTACCATATAACTATATAATTATATACTTATATATAAATATTTCGCTATGTTCCATCAATTATTTAAGTGATAATAGATAAAAAATATTCTATGAAGCAAAAAACAACAAAAACAAGCAAAATCATTGTCGGACTTGATGAAGCGGGCCGAGGACCGGTGTTAGGCCCATTAGTCATGGCAGCTTTAGCGGTAAAGGAAGAGAATATCAAGAAGCTGGAATGGATGGGCGTGAAAGACAGCAAGCAGTTAAGCGCAGAAGTTCGCGAAGAGTTGTTTGAACGCATCCGCGAAGTGGTGGAGGATTTCCGCATCGAGATGATCGAGCCGGATGCGATAGATCTATCTGTCGATGGAGGAAATTCAAATCTTAATTGGCTGGAAGCAGACACCTCAGCGCGAATGATTTCTGAATTGGATCCAGACACCATCATTGTCGATTGTCCGAGCCCCAATATTGCTGCGTACAAAAATTATTTTGCTTCCAGGTTGAGCAAAGCGGTGCGGGAAAAAGCGCAGCTGATCGTCGAGCATAAAGCGGATGTAAATTATATTGTCGCCTCGGCTGCTTCTGTGGTGGCAAAGGTAATTCGTGATAGGCATATTGAGCATCTTAAAAAAGAAATAGAGATTGATTTTGGTTCCGGCTACATGAGCGATCCTAAGACGCAGGAATTCTTGAAAAAGCATTATAAGACGCACCCTCATCTGTTTCGGAAAAGCTGGCAGTCGTATAAGAATGTGGAAGTGAATGCTATGCAGAAGAGATTAGGGGAATTTTGATTCCATCTATGGTAAGCAATCTTTATTAATTCTAAGCGCTTCTTTTACGTAATGGCGGTTTTTGAGGGAGTAAAGAAAGAGGACTTACTTAAATTGAAGGATTTTTCTAAAGAGAAGCCTAAAACTGTCTACGAAGAGCTGCGCCTCAAGAAAGGAGAGGTCTCTTTCGTTTTATATTCTTCCGGAAAGTTATTGCTGCAGGGAAAACCAGAAGCCGTGGAAAAGGCGGCTAAGGAATTGGAAAAAAGAAATATTGGGAAGAAGTTTGCCGCTGAAGCATTCCGAAAAGAACAGGGCTGGATCATCGGCACCGATGAATCTTTGAAAGGAGATACGTTTGGCGGCTTGGTAGTCGCTGGAGTGAAAGCAAATGAGCCGCTGCGCCAGAAATTAAGAGGATTAGGTGTCGCGGACAGCAAGACTTTAGCTGATACCGAAGTCTTGCAGATGGCAGAAAAAATCAAGCAGCTGGTTCCCTGTGAAGTCAAAAGCATCCTGCCAGAAGAATACAATAAGAGTGGCGAAGTTACAACTTTGTTAAACAAGCTGCATCAGGAATGCGCTAGTTATTTGTTTCCTGGAAAACATATTGTAGATAAATATCCAGGATGCGTCGTAGGTGAGATCCAAGTTGAGAAAGCCGAATCAAAATATGTCGAAGTGGCCGCGGCATCGGTGCTGGCTCGAGCAGGGGCATTGCAGCAGCTCGATTATCTGAGTTCCCAGGCAGGATTCAGATTGCCGAAAGGCAGCACTCATGTGAAGCTGGCCTTGTTTGAGTTGAAAGAACGCGGTTTGGAATTTAGGAAATTTGTGAAAATCGATTTTAGTAATGTCCGGGAATTTTTAGAATAAATTTTGGATTAAATTTTAAACTAATGTCAAGGATTTTCTACCAAAGGATTAACAAGTTGTTTGAGGATATTTTCTCGCACCAGGTCCGCATTGATCTTGATATCCGCTATCACCGCTAAATGGTCGGAAACTCTGGCAGGATGAACTCGATAATTTACAATCTCTACATATTTTGAGGTCAAAGTGGTGTCCAAGACCTGTGCAGGCTGATGCGAAGGATAGGTTGCGAAGCGTCGGGCTGGTTCTTTATCCGGCCGAGGATATATGCCTGGAAAAAATCTCATTTCCGGATGGCGTAAAAGTCTTTCTAGCGATTCGTCTTGTGATCCCGATTCCAGATCGTAGTCTTCACCTAGAGGTTCAGCATTGCCGTCTATGGCCAGAATTTTGTGGACGTTGTTCCTTTGGCTGAGTTGGTCATAGAGGATCTTTGATTGCCGTTTCCGATTTTCTGGGTCTTTATTTTCCAGGTGAGTGTTGTACACAAACAGGGGAACTTTCTCTGCTATTTCGGGATGATAATCGACCCGGCAAATTAGCAGGCTTTTTCGTTCATCTTTTCGCCGAATGATGTTGATGTCCATCAAGAGTCTAGAGTAGGGGGGGGTGAAAAAGTGATGGGTCTTGTCTTTCAAGGGATACCGTGAGAGGATAGCGTTGCCAAAATCAATCTTAATTTTTTCCTTGGGCAGTTCCTGCTTGTCTATGTCTAATTTTCTGAAAATCCATTGCGATCTTTCTTCTCCATACAGATATCGCGCCAATTCCCAGATCCTTCTAAATCTTTTTTCATCAAATTCCAAGCAAGTGCCAGTTTCAAGATGATAGGGTTCCCTTTCCTGTTTTTTGGCCAGACGCTGAACGATTTCCTGTGCCTGGTTTACGAATCCAGTCCTTGATGAGCCAAATTCGACTTCCTGCAGGCAGATGATATGAGGATCTACTTCCTCTATAAGATTGACGATATTATCTAAATTGTGATCTTGTTCTTGAGGGGGAAAGTGCAGTAAGAATTTTCCCTCTTTAGATTCTGGTCCTGCGCCGAACTGCATGTTTAAGGACAGGACGCGCAGGGTTATCTCTGGTACTTGGATCAAAGGCATAAAATTAAAATGTTTTATTTCTTTTTATATTTTATGAACTATCTTCCTCGCCTGAAATGAAGATATCTTTATAAAGAAAATTCTCTTCTTTATTCCATGCCAGAGCCAACGGAAGAGCAGCGCAAGCGGTGGGAAGAGAAGATAAAGAACATGGACCCTGAAGAGCTGCAGGAGCTGCAGCGGCAGCAATGCATCTTCTGCCAGATTGTTACGGGAAAAATCCCTTCTAAAAAAGCATATGAGGATTCGGCTTGCCTGGCTATTTTAGACATCAATCCGGCTGCGAAAGGCCATATCCTTCTTCTGCCGAAAGAGCATTATGCCATCATGCCGCAGGTTCCCGAAAAAGTTCTGGGCCATTTATCGACAGTAGCAAAGAATCTGTCACAAGTTCTGCTTAAAGTCCTGCGGGCTGATGGAACTACTATCTTCATCGCTAACGGCGCGGCTGCCGGCCAGCGGGCGCAGCATTTTATGATCCATTTGATTCCGCGCAAAACCGGTGATGGCGTGCTACCAGCGGAAGAAGGCCTGGTTGGGACAGAAATGGCCGCGAAGGTGAAAGCGGCGATAGAACAAAAATTATTAGCGCTGCTGGGCGGGAAAAAACCCATGCAGAAAGATTTAGCACAAAAAGCAGAGTCAGAGCAAGAAACAAAACTTCCTCTAAAAGAAGCAGAAATATTCATCACCAGCGCAGCTGCAAAACGGTATCATAAGGAGAAATGCCCTTTTGCGCAAAATATACCGGCAGAAAAAAAAATTATCTTGTCGAAAGAAGAAGCAGAAAAATCCGCTAGAAAACCGTGCACTTGTGTAAGCGGCAAGAGGATACCATTGGTAAAACCCGCTTCCAGCAGCAAGCCAAAACAAAGCAAGGGACTACCAGCAAAAAAAACTTCAGGATCTAAAGCAAGCGCGATTCCAAAAACAAAAAGAGGCGGAGAGGCAAGTCTTGACGATATTGCCCATCTCTTCAAGTGACCATGGAATGTGAATATTGCGATATGCTCTCGGGGAAAAGCAAAGCGCAGTCGCTGTATGAAGATGATGCTGTAATTGTTGCGGTGAAAGATATGGCATATACTCCAGGGCAGATAACCATCTTTCCACGAAAACATTTCACTATCCTGGAGCAAGTCCCTGATGAAATTATGGCTCGATGCCTGGCTGTTGCGGATAAGACCAGCCGGGCAGTGTTTGAAGTTTTCCAGGCAGAAGGGACAAATATCTTGATACAAAATGGCTTAGGGGCAGGACAAAAAGTCCCTCATTTTGCCATAGAAGTGGTTCCGCGCCGGGAAGGAGACGGACTGAACTTGCAATGGCAGCCAAAAGAGATGAGCGAGGATGATCTAGATATAACTGCGCACCAGCTGGCCGAAGAGATCCAGAAATTAGGAGATTTTACTGCGCCTAAAAAGAAAGAAGAACCAAAAGAAAAGAAGGAAATAAAAATCGAGGAAAAAGAGAGCAGTAATTATTTAGTGAAGTCTCTCAGGAGGATCCCGTAATCATGTCGCAAAAAAAATTGACCCAGATAGTCGCTGCTTTAGTGTTGGCTGGCTTATCTCTTATAGCAATAAAGAAAATGAAAACGGAAGAGAAAATTGGACCTTCAACCCCTTCTTCTCATAATCAACCCCAAATCGTGGTGCAAATCCCTGATCTATGTGTCGATAATACTCCTGAAGGGATGGCTCTGGCCAGTCTTGAAGATGTAGAAGGAAAGATTCTTTTTAGCTGCGATCAAAATAAAGCTTTCCAGCAGTATGGGGGAAGCATTGAATACGCAAAAGAATTAGCTTCTATGAAGGATCTTGGTGGAAGGCCATTTTTTAGCGGATATGATATTGTTGCGTTTAAGAGCGTAGAAGGAACGGCCGATTATGCCAAAAAATTTGTTGCGGAAAAGAATGCAGAAGGATATCCTTTTTCCGGAAGCCAACTTGCTCAATTATATGCTTTGGGCTTAAATCTTGAGGAGGTAGTAAAATTTACAGATACTGCAAAACCAAATGCTTTATTTGAGTATCCGGTCTATGATGGAGACTTGTTTGAAAAAAATTATGGCGCTTTCAGGGTTGCCGATGCTATCTCATTCTTTCGAGCTTTGCGGGAGAAATATGATGTAAAGGTGGTGATAGCATATCAAGAGTCTATGCTCTATGATGCTCTCGATGCCCATAATTATGCATTGGCCATGTTTGCTGGACATGGCGCTGAAAAAAATTTAACGCTTAATAAAAATCCGCTGCGAACCAAGGATAAAGATGAGATGTATGCTCTTGGCATCTCTGATTCTGAATTAGGAAAACATCTTCAGCATCTTACGCCTGATGCCGTCATCTTCTTGGATTCCTGCTCTACCGGAGCGGGAGGAGAAAAGGGGGATAATTTGGCGAATGCTGTTGCCAAATGGGCAGATGGAAGGATGGTTATCGCTCCAACAAAAGTTCTTCGCACCGGAGATATTCAAGTGAATAATTTATATCCTTTTAACGTAACTCTTTTTTATAGTGAAGAAGAGGAATTGTGGAAAAAAATAGAAGAAAGGAAGAGAGAAGATATTACCTATATCGCTAAGAGCAAGTTCTGATGCCTTTTTTATTTCTTTCTTGGGTCTAATACCCCGCTGCTTGCAGCGTTTCAATTTAATACATCGATGACCAAGAAAGATTAAAAATACCCCACAGCTTGCTGTGGTTGGGATTTTTATTCCCATAATTTTATATAAAAACTGTATTCTAAGATAACATGGAGCTGCAGTTTTATCCCTATGATTTCGAGTACAAAGTAGAAGAAGGAACGACTTTTTTCTATTTCTACGGCCGCACTAAAGAAGGGCAGAAAGTGGCCGTGAAGCATCATTACCAGCCTTTTTTCTATGCGGCTGCATCCAATATTGACAGAAAGAAATTTGAAGAGCGGGTGTTGAAGCTTTCCTTGAAAACAGGTATAGAACCGGCGCAAGTTGTTAGGCTGGAGTTAGTCGAAAAAGATTTGCTGGGGAAGAAGCAGGAATTCTATAAGGTGTATGCAAATTATCCAAAAGCAGTTCCGCTGCTGGCGAAAGAGATCCAAGCTTGGGGGATCAACTGTTATGAAAAAGATATCTTGTATACGCATCGCTATCTGCGGGATCATGATATCATTCCGATGCGCCAAGTTACGGCAGTAGGGAATTTTGTGCGGAACCAATGGATGCGTGTTCCAGTATTTGTAGCAGAAAGCGTTACACAGCGAAGTCAAGAAACTCTTCCTGTTTCAGATTGGCGCATCCTGGCCATCGATCTGGAGACCTATGCCGTAAAACGGGAAATTGATCCTAAAAATAATCCTATTTTGATGGCCGGGCTTTATGGCGCAGGAAAGGATGGGAGAGAGTTTCGCAAAGTCATTACCTGGAAAAATGCCGCTCTTCCAGAGTATGTGGAAATAGTCGCTGATGAAGCGGCGTTGCTGCAGCGGATGAAAGAAGTGATTTTAGAATATAGTCCGGATATTTTGACTGGATATTTTACCGATGGGTTTGATTTTCCCTATCTTCAGGCACGGGCGGAGAAGCATAAAGTTCGTTTTGATCTAGGAGTAGATTATTCTGAGATTATAGTAAACCAAAGCAGTTTCGGTGATAAGGAAAGCAAAATCAAAGGATACCTGCATGCGGATATGTTAAAATTTATCCGCAATATTTTCGGCAAGGATCTGGATGTGGAAACCTATTCCTTGGATGCGGTTTCGCGGGAATTGTTAGGACATCAGAAACATAAAGTCGAGCTAGAAAAACTTTCGCAGGTTTGGGATAATAATCCGGAAAAATTAGCGGAATTCTGCGCCTACAATCTTCACGACAGTTTTTTAGCCTACAGATTATGCGAGAAATTGCTGCCGGACATGATGGAATTCACTTCTATAGTTGGATTGCCTGCCTCTGACGTGATCAGGATGCGCTTCAGCAAATTAGTGGAAAGTTATATCCTGAAGCGAGCGACGGAATTTACGGCAGTTGCTCCCAACAAGCCGGAAAATACGGAGATTTCCAGACGGAGGGAAGAATCCATCCAAGGCGCATTTGTATTTGAACCCGTCCCGGGCCTGTATAAAGATATAGTGGTCTTTGATTTCCGCTCTTTGTACCCCACTATTATTTCCGCGCATAACCTCGGGCCGGAAGGGTTGAAGTGTTCGTGCTGCGCTGATAAGATTAAATCCCATGTTCCGGGCAAGGAAGAATATTGGTTCTGTTCACGAGAAAAGAAATTTCTCCCCGCTATATTAGAAGATCTGATCTTCCGAAGGGCAGAGATTAAAAAGCAAATTAAGCAAGCGAAAGCTAGAAAGGAAGACACCGCCCTGTTGGAAGCACGATCTTATTCCTTAAAAATTCTAGCCAACTCTTTTTACGGTTATTTAGGATTTTATGCCGCCAGATGGTACAGCTTAGAGTCTGCCGCTTCCACTACGGCGTATGCACGGAATTATATTACCACCACTATTTCCAAAGCACAGCAGAAAGGATTTAAAGTGGTGTATGCGGATACCGATTCCTGTTTCTTGCTGTTAGAAGGTAAAACCATGGAAGAAGCTACTGCCTTCATGGAAGAGATCAATAAAACGCTTCCCGGACAGATGGAACTGGAATTGGAAGGGAATTATCCTAAAGGAATATTTGTAGGATTAAAAGGTAGAGACCAGCAGTCAGTAGGCGCGAAAAAAAAGTATGCTTTGCTGCGCAAAGATGGAACGTTGAAGATCACCGGTTTTGAAACCGTAAGGCGGAATTGGTCTCTCTTAGCCAAGGAAGTGCAAGAGAAAGTATTAGAGTTAGTGCTGCAGGAAAAAGTAGAAGAAGGATTGAAGTATGTCAAGGAAACGATCAAAGAATTACGAAGTGGAAAAGTTGCATTAGACAAATTGATTATGAAGACGCAAATTACCCGTGAATTATCCAGCTATTCTTCCTTCGCTCCGCACGTGAAAGTAGCGCAAGAAATGAAAGAGCGAGGATTAAATATTGATGCGGGAACGATCATCTCTTTTATTATCGTGAAGGGCAAAGGCCTGATAAGAGACAGGGCAAAAATACCTGATGATGTGGCTGCGGGAGAATATGATGCAGAATATTATGTCGATCATCAACTGATCCCCGCGGTTGCCAGTATCTTTGCGGTGTTAGGCTATAACGAAGAGGAAGTGTTTAAAGATAGTTCTCAGACGGGATTGGGGAAGTATTTTTAGGAATTTTTTAAGATAACATTTATATAATTCTGATACTCCTCATCAGTCATGGAAGTCGGGGGGCAGGCAGTTATTGAAGGAGTGATGATGCGCAATAAAGAGAAGTATGCGGTTGCGGTCAGATTGCCTAACGGAAAAGTCAAGATTCTCAAGGAAAAAAGCAGCAGTTTCCCTAAATGGTTCAATGTCTTCTTTCTGCGGGGTGTAGTAGGCTTAGGATATGCCTTATACGACGGGGTACGTGCGCTTACCTGGAGCAGCAATCAAAATCTGGGCAAAGAGGAAAAACTGAGCAAGAAAGAGATTATAGGAACAGTAGCATTATCTTTTCTTTCCGCAATAATCTTGTTTGTAGGGATTCCTTTTTTTGCGGCTCGCTGGTTACATGGCGAGGGGGCGTGGTTTAATGTATTTGACGGTCTTTTCAGAGCAGGTTTGTTCTTAGGATATCTTTTACTTATTTCACATCTGAGTGATGTGAAAACCTTATTTCAATATCATGGCGCTGAGCATAAAACAATCTATTGTTATGAAAATAAGAAAGAACTTACCGTGGAGAATGTGCGCAGCTTTTCCCGCTTCCATCCGCGCTGCGGAACCTCATTTCTGTTTTTGATCCTGCTTCTCTCTATTGCTGCCTTTAGCTTTTTGTCTGGACCTCTCTGGATTAAATTAGGAGGAAGGATCTTGTTGCTGCCGGTTATTTCCGGAATAGGCTATGAGCTGATCAAATTAAGCGGCAAATATGGAAATAATTCTTTTGTAAAAGCGGTAACCGCGCCAGGATTATGGCTGCAGAGGATCACCACCAAAGAACCCACTGATAGACAGATAGAAGTTGGAATTGCGTCGTTGAAAGCGGTAGTGGAATAAGAGTAGACTAGTTTTATTGCATCACTGCGCTGACGTGATTCTCTTTGCTGATCCTGACCACTCGGTCGACGAAGCTTTCTACCTTTGATTCGTGAGAAACGATGATAGTCTGCCGGGATTGGAGCTTATCCAGCACATCGCGGACTTTATCTAATTGTTCGGCGCTGAATCCATCCGTAGGCTCGTCGAGGATGAGCAGGTCTTTCGTATTGATGGTATGCATAAGAGTATTGATCACTTTGTTGAGGGCTAAACGATAGGCTAAGGCAGCAGAAGTCTTTTCTCCGCCGCTGAGGTCATGGAAGGACACTTCATAGCCATTCTGCATGATTACCGGCGCGAAGGAATCATCAAGCCGCGAGAAAGTGTTCAAATCTTCGATCAGGATGGAGAACCATTCCTGGAAGAGCTGGTCGAAATGATGATGCAGATTGATCATCATCTGTTTTTCGATAGTATAAGTCAAAGGAAGCAGATGTTCTTCCAGCCAATGGTATAATTCCTGCATCCGCAGCAATTTTTCTTTTTCTTTCTTGAGGAGATCCACTCGCTCTTCAATCTCCTGGAGATGCCGTTTGATGCTTTCTAGCTGCGTCTGGAGCTGAGCGATCTTGACTGCCGCTTCCCGCTCTTGCTCGAGAAGCTCCATCACTTTCTGTTTTTGAGCATTGATCAGAGCAGCGGTATCTTTCTTCTCGGTGAAGAGCGCTTGCAATTTTTCTTGCTGTTGTTGTAATTGTTCTTTCTTGCGGATTTTTTCTTCTTTTTCGATGCTAAGCTCATGCAGGTTTTTATCTAAGATCTCTTTGTGAGATAACGCTTGATAGAACTTTTGTTTTTCGGTGATGATCATTGCGGCTTGTTCTATTTTTTGCTCGAGCTGGGCAGTTTGCTGTTGGACCATGAGGCTGTTGTTTTCCTGCACCAGTTGGCGAAGCTGTTCTTTTTTCTCTTTGATCCAGAGCTCTTTTTTCTGTAATTGCTGTATCTCTACAGTCACTTTGGCCAGATTATTTTCTTTGGAGAAGATATTTAATATCTGTCGTTCCAGCGCTTCTTTTTGGCTGCTGATCTCTTGTTTCTTTTTTTCCAGTTCGGTTAATAATATCTTTGCTTTTGCATTTTTAGCCTGCTCTTGCGCAGTAATCTTGTGTTTATGTTCGGCAGGAACTTCTTGCAGGCAAGTTGGGCAGTTTTCCAGCCCTTGCATGGTCTCCTGCAATTCTTCTGATTGAGCCAAAATAGTCTTGTTTTTGACGATCAAGCCTAAAGTTTTTACCAGGAGAAGGTCTATTTGTGCCTTTTTTTCTACCAACCCCTTTTTTACAGCTATCTCTTGCAGCAATTGTTCTTTTCTTCTTTCTAACTCAGGGATGCTGGAAATTTCTGCGGTAGCTTTATGAAGATCTTGCTGGGTCAGGGCGATGAGATGCTGGAGGTTTTTTATTTTTCCTTCCAGCTCATTTTTTTCCTTGAGCACCTGCTCTCTCTTTTTTTCTTCCTGGCGTAATTCGATCAAGGCAGCGGCAGAGCTGATGCCGGTATCTTTAGGAACAGCTAATTCTGCTATTTTTTTGTTCAAGAGCTCTTTCTTGAGATTTATCTGTTGTAAATTACCGTTTATTTCTTTTTCTAGCAGTAGGCAGGAAGCAATTTGCTGCTGCAAGTGAAGATATTCTTTCTGTTGCTGTTCTAATCTTTCCAGTTGCTGTTGCTGCAGTTTGCGCTGTTCCTGGATGGAATGTGCTAGAGGAGTGACTTCTTGCAGAGAGTGAGCTATTTTCTGTTGCTCTTCTTTTCGCTGCTCGAGAAGGAAAGTGTATTCGGCGATCGGCTCTATCTTGGTGGAAAGGACCGCTAGATCCATACGCATCTTTTTGAGATGAATCTGCAGATTTTCGCGGATGATCTTGTATCTGTCGATGTTGAATATCTTTCGCAGCACATCTAAACGGATTTCGCTGCTGTCTTGCAGGATAAGCTTCATCTCTTCCTGGGGGGTGTAGATAGTGTAGCGGAAAATGTAATTTTTATTTTTGCTGAGCAGATCTTCCGGGTAGCCGAGCAGGGTAAGGATCTCTGCTTTCAGTTCTACGGGCATGAGCTCTTTTTTAGTATTATTGTAGATGATGTAGCCGGGCATCTGTTTGATGGCATCTTTTTCCTTCTTGAGATGGCGCTGGACGGTTATGGTCTGGCCGTTGATGGAGAAGGTGAGTTCTACCGTACCCTTGGCCGCTCCTTTTCGGAGAAGAGATTCTGCGGGTAATTCCGGCCTCGAAGAGCCGAAAAGCGCAAATTCTATGGCTAACAAGATGGTCGATTTTCCCGAGCCGATGTCGCCGGAGAGAAGCGTAGTTCCTTCCGGAAAATCGATGGTCTGGTCTAGATAAGAGCGTATATTTTGTAAGCGAAGCTGCTGCAGAAGCATAGATGTTTTAAGGAATTTTACTTATATATGGATTATGGTAGTAGAGAGAATAGGTTTAGGGTGATAGTTATTTCTTAAAATGCTTTTTAATAAGATTTGGATGTTTATGGAGTAAAATATTATTTACATCATTTCTTACCTTTTTGATAAGATTATCGAGATGTTTGTGGTATTTATAATTACTTGTTTTTATCTCTCTAACATGGGGATTTAATAGTGTATTACTGTCTATATTAGAATCATATTCTTGGGCAAGCTGTAATAATCTATTAATGTTTTTTATTTTATTACTAAGTAAAATGATCGTCTCTTTTAGGATTTCCGTTTCATATTCAGCTATTTTAGAACGAAGGTTAGTTATATAATAATTAGCATCTAAATGGGTAATGTCATAAGAAGGAACAACTGGTGGATTCTTATTTAATTCTTCTTGATGACCAAGGATATCTCTGTGAATACATCTAAGTTGTGTTTCAATACTTCGTAATAAGTCTTTTTGTATGTCTTCTTCATCTTTTTTCTTTTGTTCCTGTTCCTTCTCAAACAGCTCAACTGATTTAAGCAATTGTTTTCGCGAATAAATAATGGCTAGTACTGCTAAAATAATCACGGCAATATTTGCCCAAAAATCGACTCTTTGATTTCTTCTTTCTATATGCACTGATTTATCTGATACTTTGAAATCAGGTTCTACCCATAAATTCTCATCCTTAAAAAAAACGGTTATAGGGTTGTTCTCTTCCTGAACTTTATCCGATTCTATATCTCTGCTTAACCCTGCACTAATTGACCATGTTCCTTCATATGATAATTGTTGAGTGCCTCGGTAATTAAAACTTTCTTTAGTAGGTTTATCATCAGAATAGATGAGGTACTTTGATGTAGGGGTCTTAAATCCATTAAAATCAATATAAACGGTTTTATCAAAAACCAAAGAATACTTTTGGCCATTGAGGAGGACTGGGATATTTATTTCACTAATTCCAAACGGATTATTTTTCTCTCCGTTTGGTTTAATTATGTTCAATTTGATTACCCATCCCGGAAGTTCACAGTTATCACTGTCAGTTACATCTATTCTATTTAATCTTAAAATATCGTCTTCTTTAAGATCTAGTAAATCTTGTGATGAACTTTCCGCGGTTTGGTCTTCTTTACTAAGTGAAGTAAAACTCATCACAACATTGTAATCGGGAGCACATGGGCTAACCTCAAAAGTTTTAGTAAGTGGTTCTCCATCAAGTTTAAGATAAACTAGCCAGAAATCCCACTGCTTTAGCTGTGGGATGAATGGCGTTAGCTTTTTCTATTTGAAAACATTCTACTTTGCATGGCAAAGTGATGTGCCTCACCAGAGGAGGTGAGACACATGAATATTTAC
>JAUYPX010000038.1 GCA_030697505.1 Nanobdellota archaeon
GATCCATTATTTCTATTTCCTGAGTAATCGTAGGCATTATTAGTAGTGGTTCCATTGATCCCTTCAAAGGGCATGTTGAGCACGGCAATCGAAGTCCCATTTCTCAGCCAGTTGTAGATTACTTTCAGTGAATTGCCATTGGTCTGAGTAGTATTGTATGCAGTAAGGTTTGTATCTGTATCATTTCTAATAAGATTGGTAGTATTAAGCACTAAAGTTATGCTCGGAGCATTCTGGATAGTGATCTCTTGTATCCCGATAGTTGGACTTTTTCTTTCCGTTGTTTCAGCAGCATCAGGCGGAATTTCTTCAATCGGTTCTTCCACTTCTGCCGGAAGAATTTCTTCTTTTGCCGGAGGCGCTTCGTTTACACAATGTACTTCTTCATGACAATTACCATCTGGTATTCCAACCACAGCGCCAGTAAGCGCATTATTTCCAGCGCTATATCTTTTCAGGAACGTGAAAATATCAGTGATCCAAGATTCAGATCTACTTTCTTCTACCACTACTTGATCATTCCCATAATGGTGCACAATTAATCCTGCAAATGTAAACAAGAATGCAAAAATAAAAATTAACCCTATCATTCTCAGGCTGGAATATCTCTGTTGATCTTTCTCTAATACTGTTATTCTGTTGTTAATAGCCTGCAATCCTGCTTGGGCCCGTTGCATTTCTTTCGTTTCATATTCCAGCAATGTCCGCAGCTGCTGCTCCTTCGTTCTTCGCCGTGACTGTTTCTCAACTTCATACAGATACAGTGTCCTTTCCCTTTTCTGCGCCAGCATCTTGACTGCTCTCTCTACTTCAGCCTTCCTCTTTTTCCAGTTTGGTAAATCTTTATGCTGATCCATGTTTATCTCTGGCTCGTTTCATGAGTACGGCGACCGTATTTGGCGTTCTCTGCAGCAGTGCGGCAATTTTTCTGTTGGAAAGATGATGGACAGAATTCAGATAGAAAACGACACTTTCCAGAAAACTGTATCTGCGTTTTTTGAAAATAGAAAAAGGAAGAAAATATCTCTCCTCTTCGATCAGGAAAACCTGCTTTTTCTTTTTCCGTGCTCTCTGATACGTTGCCCAAACGCTTTTCTGGTCGCGATGAAGTTCTGCCGCAATCTCCCGAAATGAAAAATGCTCATTCTCTTTCAGAAATTTATAGAGCGCTTCTGCCGGGTCCAAGGTATGTGAAAAGATCGATAAGGGGATAGATGCTTCTTCTTTTGCGGCTTGAAAGGCTTGTATAAGTTCGGGCAGCTGCAATCCCTGCTCTTGATGCAGCCGCTGCAAGATTATTTTCAATAACTGTTGAGAGCTGATGGTAGATAAAAGTGAATCTAGTGCATCTCCCTTTTTTTTGTTTTTTGTTTCCACTACTCAAATTCTAGAAGAAGGTTTCTTTTATAAACTTTTTGTTTACTAACATGAATAAAAATAGATTTTTCTTCTTTATATATTAATAAAAATAATCTTATGTTTAAATAAATTCTTGATATATTCATAAAATTAATCTTATATTTATGTTATTCAAACTAAAAAAGGGGAAGGTATATAAATCTTTAATCATTCATCAAATCATCAAAAAAAGAGGTGTACATGGCTGCAAAGATCCATCGGTCTAGAAGGGCTCCGAAGCCTCGTAAAAATAAAGACATTTCTCCTCAAATGCTCATGGCTATGATAACCTTGGTGTTAGTGGTAAGCCTCTTAAGCGCAGGAATGTATGTGTATGCTTTTTACGGCAATAGCAATCATACTACAGTCCAAAAGTCCTTTTCCGAATCTCCAGTCATAGAAGAAAAACCGGCAGCATCAGGTATGGCTACTATACAGATCATCAAGCCGCCAGTGGATTCGAAAAACTAAAAGTATGATGATAAAACTAAAAGGGTTATGATGGATCTCTCTAATAAGGCTATTTTCGCGATTTTGGCAGTTACGTTAGTGATAACTGTGGCTGGCGCATTTGTAAATATGGGCAGATTATACGATTTTGGCTATCTAAGTTTAACCGGGGCGGCAACTTCTTCAGATACTGGGACGAGCACCATCACTATCTCTCAGTCCACTTCTATCACCAACAATTTTGATACTATCCAATTTGGCTCAGGTTTTGTGAATTCCACTTGTACTGCCTGCAGTATGGACAGCAACGGCACGGCCACCGATGGATGTTGCGGAACTTTTAATCTTAGCAACAGTTTCGGTTTCTTACTGGAAAATACCGGGAATATCAACCTATCTGTGAACTACACTTGTGCTGGCAATTGCACCGCGGCCTTATTTGTAGGGGGCACCAGTCCGGCGTTCCAGATGAGGGCGACAAATAATAGTGATGCTAAACAATCAGGGGAAGTTTCAACCGTCGACACTGCCGCTTCTTGTTACGGGCAATCTTTTTTGGGATTAAATTTCACAAATTATAGGGAAGTCACTGCTGCGGGTGATTGGCTTTGCGGCAATACCACCAGTTATCCTCTTGATTTCATTGACGTCCGGGATGCTTTTGTAGTTGATTTAAACGTCAGCGTCCCTACGGATGCCGCGACGGGAGTGCAAAAATCCGCAACATTTACGTTCAACGCTTTAGCTACCGGTTGATTTTTGTTGGTTTGATTTGTCTCAGAAAGTAACATATATAAATTAAAATTAATTTATCTTATAGAGGAAAAGAATGTATAGCCTACAAAAACTCGGAATTATCGTACTTATTTTCTGTATTTTTGCTTTTTCCGGTCATGGCCTTGACCTTCGTGGAGACCACTTAAGCCCTATCATCTTTGAGCCGGGTAAAAAAATAGTCAATCATTATGTTATAGATGGAACAGATAAAAAAGTTACCCTAAGCTTAGGCGGAGAGCTTTTGGAATATGTGCAGGTCACTGAAGTCATAAACAATCAATTTGATTTAATCATTGAAGTGCCCGAAAAATTACCTGAACCGGGCTCGTATTCTTTCTCTCTCCAGGTTACTGAGGTCAGTGATTCAGATCAATCCGGGGTGGGTTCGCTCGTTTCCGTATCCTTGCGTTTTATCGTAGAAGTGCCGCCGCATGGAAAGGCGATCAGCATCTCTTTTGATGTCCCTGATATCAATGAGCATGAACCTGTTCCTTTTTCCGTAAAAGTAGAAAGCAAAGGTTTGGAAGATATCACCTCCTTGAAGGGTTTCATCACTATCTATGATCTGCAGAATAAGTCTAGAGCTTTCCTAAGCTTAAAAGAAAAACCACTGCCGGCATTGGTATCAACCTCCCTTTCCGCAAGTCTGCCTCCGGACCGACTCGCTCCTGGACGATATCGGGCGGAAGCGGTGGTGGATTACGACGGAAAAGAAAAAGCAGCGCAGGATACTTTTAAAATAGGAAATTTAGACCTTATCTTGTTGAATTATAGTTCTCGGTTAGAAAAGGATTTTGGGGAGTTCTGGGCAATAGTAGAAAATAATTGGGGCAATCCTATCCAAACGGTGTACGCCACGGTTTCCATAAACGGGACAGAGCTTCTGACCACCCCTACTCTTTCCCTAGGCCCCTGGCAGCGCGATACGTTGAATGGCATTTTACGGACAGATTTTGCGCCAGGAAATTATAGTGGAATCATCCAACTATTCTACGATGATCTATCCAAGACTGAAGAGGTTATGTTCACTATATTTGAACCGCCGAAAGAGACTCAGAAAACATCAGCCGCAACAATTTTGATCATCTCTGGAATATTATTACTTATCGTTATCAGTTTCATCATCGGACAGGTATTGATAAAAAAGCAAAGAAATAAAAAAAATAAAAAAAGCATCTTTCTCTAGTTAATACAGTATGAATAATAACAAAATCTATAACAAAATCTCACCGTACTTCCTGCTTAGTGTTGCCCTTGCCGCAATTATTATAACTCTTTTTTTCACTGCAAAAATAAAAGAAGGCTGCGATACGACCGAGACGCTCCTTACCTCCGTCAAAGTAAAACTTTCCGAAGGGCGCAAATATGTGGGATTTGATATGAACCGGCAAAACTTGACTTTCGGCATTTTAACTCCGGGCGCTATGTCGAAAAAAACAGTATCAGTAGAATACACCAAAAATGCAACTACGTATGTCTGGGCAGAAGGCAATGCCTCTTCCTGGACCATCATCTCTCCTAAAAATTTTGAAATTTCGCCCGGCAGTAAACAAGAAGTTACATTTACACTTTTAGTTCCATCAACGGCAAAAGAAGGGGAATATAATGGAAGAGTGGTGTTCTGTTATCAAGATAAGTGAGTTCTGGTATGATAAACGTTCCTAAAATCACCATAATGTTTATAAATAACTTTCATTCACAGGCTGTAAACCAATAATACCACTGGTTCGGTGCAGAACAGAAAGCATCGTATTCTCCTAGTGGGAGGTTGTTATGAACAAAGAACAAGTCCAAAAAGCATTGCAGGAAATACAAAAACAGCCGCAGAAGAAGTTTGTGCAGTCCTACGACTTAGTCATCAATCTGAAAGATTATGATGTTAAGCAGTCCCCTTTAGATTTCTTCGCTAATCTTCCGTATGCTAAAGGCAAGAAAGTCAAGGTTGCCGCATTTGTAGACCAGCAGTTGGCGGATCAGGCCAGCAAGTTTTGCGATCTAGTAATTCGTGATACTGAATTTGATAAATATAAAGAAGATAAAAAAGCAGCAAAAAAGTTAGCTCAAAATTATGATTATTTCATCGCCCAAGCGACCATCATGCCTAAGATTGCTGCTGTATTTGGTAAGGCGCTGGGAGCGCGAGGAAAAATGCCTAATCCTAAGCTAGGCTGTGTCGTTCCTCCTAACGCTAACCTCGAGCCATTGGTAAAGAAACTTGCGACAACGGTGCGTTTAAGTGCGAAGAAAGGGACCAATCTTCAATGTATTGTTGGAAAACAAGATCAAGCTGAGGCTCAAGTTATCGACAATATTTTAACTGTATATCAAACCGCTATTAAGCAACTGCCAAATGAAGCTCATAACATACGGGCAGTGTTGCTAAAAACAACCATGGGTAAACCGGTGAAGGTTTAGAATCATGGCCAGCGAACAAAAAAAACAACTTGTACAACAATTAACTCATGATATAGATCAGTATCCCATCGTCGGGGTAGTCAATCTTCAAAATCTTCCCGCTCAGCAGCTGCAGATCATGCGTTCCATGCTTAAGTTGAAAGGCGTTAAGCTGAGCATGACCAGGAAGAAGCTTTTATATTTGGCACTTTCCCAATCTAAGAAAAAAAATCTAGATCAATTAAGCGCGAAGATAAAAGGCATGCCTGCTCTTTTGTTCACCAAGGAAAATCCTTTTTCCCTTAATGCATTGATTGTAAAGAATAAATCTGAAGCGCCAGCAAAAGCCGGCCAAACTGCACCAAAAGATATTGTCATCAAAGCTGGACCCACCAGTTTCGCTCCCGGCCCCATCATTTCCGAACTAGCCGCAGTAGGGATCAAGACCAAAGTAAATGCCGGAAAACTTGAGATCATCCAAGATGTCACTGTCGCTAAAGAAGGAGACACTATCTCCGCGAAATTAGCAGAAACCTTAAAGCGCCTTGACGTCAAGCCTATGGAAGTAGGCCTTAACTTGGTGGCAGTATGGGAAGATGGCTTGGTATTCGATTCCAAGCAGCTGCAGATCGATGAAAAAGAATATGCTCAGAATATCACTCAAGCCGCTACCTGGGCTATGAATGTAGCCGTAGAAGCGGCCTATCCAACTTCCGAGACCACGGAATTATTATTACAGAAAGCATTCCGCGAAGCCAAGGCAGTTGGAGTAGAGTACGCGATAGTGAATAAAGAGACCAGCGACGAGATCATCGCACGTTCAGAAAGGCAAGCTCTCTCTGTGAAGCATGAAATGAAGCTATGACTTCATTTCAGCTCTGAAATTAGGTAGTTTCCTAATTTCATGAGAGGGAAGCCAATCTTTAGAGAATTTTGAAAAAATCATTCAAAATCCCTCTAAGAAGGGGTTCAACCCTTCTTTAAAATTAAATTGGGAGGAAACAAAAATGGAATACATTTACGCCGCAATGTTGCTTCATAAAGCAGGTAAGAAAGTCACCACTGATGCAGTCAAAGCAGTTTTATCCGCTGCTGGTGTGCATGTTGACGAAGCCAGAGTAAAAGCGCTGGTCGCTGCTCTTGAGGGAGTCGATATCGACGAAGCAGTTAAGAAAGCAGCTACCGTAACTGCCGTTGCCGCAGCACCCGCTGCCGCAAGCGCAGCTCCTGCCGGAGAAGCTAAGAAAGAAGACAAGAAGAAAGAAGACAGCAAGAAATCCGACGAAGCCGCAGCAGCAGGCCTAGGCGCTCTCTTTGGTTGATCTCTTCTATTTTTCTTTTTTTTATTTCTTTCCTGGGTCTGATACCCCGCTGCTCGCAGCGGTAGCGAAACCGTAAGTCGATGGCCAGGAAAGATTAAAAATACCTCGCAGCTCTTTCCGTTAGGAAAGTCACGAACGAAGTGACTAGATGCTGCGGCTGGGATTTTTATTTATTTTTTTAAACCGAAGTGTTTTTAAATCACCATAACACCTTGCAACGTAAAGATAACATGGCCTCAAATTCTCATCGCGACGCTGAATTGCGGGAAGAGCTGAAAGAAAAACGAAAAGAATTTTCCGCTCTGCGTTCCAAATTAAGATCGATCCACGAACAAAAAGAAGCCCAATATCAACAGCTTCAAACTCTGAAGAATTCTGCCAAATCCGGCCTGATGCAGATCCAGTCGCTGAAGGGCGAACGCGACCAGTTGACTCAAAAGGTAAAAGAGTTGAAGCAGCAGCGTGATACTTTCAATGTCCTCACTAAAGAAAAATCTGATCTTAGCACAGAAGCCCAGCAGCAAAAAAAAGCCTTGGCCGATAAATTCGATGCCAAAGGCAATCCTGCCGGAATAAAATTTTTGATAAGTAAGTTGGAACGCCGGCTGGAGACGGAAGTCATGCCCTTCCCCCGGGAAGAAAAATTGCGCAAACAAGTTAAGGAATTGCAGGCGCAGCAAAAAAAGATGACGGAGCTGGAAGCGGCATGGAAAAGAAGTCATAACGCTTCCTTTGCTGCTGCGGAAGTCCGTCGAAAGGCAGAACAGCTTCATCGTGAAGTGCAAGGGACTGCGGGAATTTCTCAAGAGAAGCATCAGCAGGTCAATTCTTTGTACGAACAGCTTAAACAGCTGCGTGGGCAAGAAAAACCGATAGCAGTAAAATATCTTGAGCTGAAGGATGAGGCAGGGCAGATCAAGAAAAAAATGCAGGAATTGCAGTCGCGCCTCCAGGAATTAAGCAGACAGTCTAATGATAAAGAAGAGAAAAGCCTTAAGGAGCAGATAAAAGAAAAGACTGCCCAGGTTTCTGAAAAGATCAAGAAAAAAGAGAAATTGAAGATCGATGACATTTTAGCCTTTCAGGCTTCGGATGAGAATTAGAGATTGTTCTTGACATTATTCTTCTAGGAATTTTTTTATCATAATTTTTTATATACTCTTTATATTTTAGAAATAATATGGATTCATCCAGGCAAGCGGAAACAGATTTGTTAAATATGGTTAAAGAAGCAACCAGACACCCTGACCTGCCTCCTCTAAATCTAAGTTTTAGTGGTAGAATTCTTGTTGATCATGTCATTGGCAGATTTGGACAAGTTATTGATAATTATGGCGGGGTTGAAGAGTGTCCGCTGGTTATTAGGGAAGGTTATCAGGCCTTACGACAATTGTATCCTTTGCATTTTAAAACCCGTTATAGTGCTGAAAATAAAATGAGGTAAAAATGCAATTTGGCGCTTATCTTACCGGGGCTTTTGGGCAATCACAACAACTTTACCAAGCCAGAAACGAAGCAAAACGTGGCCGCAGTTCTGAAGAAGCAGTTCTGAAACGAGTCGCAGATGACACCGCTAAAATAATTCAATTGCAGCAAGAAGCAGATTTAGATAATATCATTGATCCAATGTTCGATGTTTTTTACTTATTTCAACCTTTTGCTGAACAGATAGAAAAGGTAAATGTTGGTCCACAAGAAAATTGGTTTAACAACAATGTCTTTTACTGGCGGCCGCAGATTGAAGGATCGCTGAACTTACCAGCTGGTTTTACTGAGAGATTTATTCACTTAAGTGAACTCACTAAAAGTGGAAAGGCAATGGTTATTCTTCCATCTCCTTATACTTTATTAATGCTTTCAGATGTTAGAGGTTACCATAACCAGAAAGAAGCAGTTACTAATCTTGCTGAAGTGATATATGCTGAAGCAGCTCTTCTTGTTTCCCGAGGAATTACCAGAATACAATACGATGAACCAGTTATCGTGATAAAGCAGTCATTAAACTCATTAACTGGTGAGGATTTAGAATTGCTGCGCAGAGGAATAGAAGTATGTGGAAAAGTAGAGGGAGCAACCACCAGTCTCCACACCTATTTTGGAGATGCTGGACCAATAATTCCTTTTCTTAACAGTCTCCCAGTTAATTGCATAGGTATAGACGGAACAGAAACCAGTCTTAAAGATATCTTGAAGCATGATTATTCCGGAAAAGAGTTAACGCTGGGACTTCTTGACGCACGAAGTACAAGTCTTGAAGATCCCGTTGAAATAGCCGAGCAGCTACAGATGGTTGCCGAAAGAACTAATCCTAGAAAGTTATACCTAACACCCAATGCTGGCACTGAGTACCGAGGATTTACTCATGGTATCAATAAGTTAAATTTGCTTAAACAAATAAGGTCGATATTACATGAATAAACTATTCTCCACCTATGAAGTTGGAAGTCTGCCGAAATTAAACGCGAGAGTCAAGGCATCCAGAGGTCAAGCTGTTACCGATACCGATATCCTCGAAGTAAAAAATGTAGCTCAAAAATATGCCGTGGAAGCAGATGAAATAATCGATATAGTGCAGCGTCAAAGAAGAGAACAGAGAAAACTTACTTCTGAAGAAGAAGCTACTTTAACGGACTTTAATGCATTATTGTATCTTAGATTACAAGAAACAATAGGATTAGATTTAGTGTACGATGGGGAAGCTCGGCGAGCGGAGATGTATCGGCACGTCGCCAGAAAAGTTGATGGCTTTGAGGATTTACCAGAAATGATCCGTTCCAGAGGTCCTGATAGCTGGCGGATGTCGGTTTGTGTTGCTCCGCCTGAATTAAAAAAAGATTGTCTTGATAATTTAATCATAACCGAATTTGATTTTGCTAAACAACACGCCGCAAAACCAATAAAGATCCCTATCGATGATCCTTATATGATTGCAGTAATGAGCGATAATAGATATTATTTAGAATCGCTACGCCATCGATACACCAATGATCCACGCCAACTTCGTTATCAAGCTAAACGAGCCTTTACCATTGCTCTTGCTCAAAACGTCATTCGTCCGCAAGTTGAAGCAGTAGTTGCCAGAGGAGCAAAATGGATTCAGTTAGATATTCCTGCCGCAACCTTAGATATAGAACATATCCCTATTATGGTCGAGGGAGTTAATGCGGTCGTGGAAGGAATAGGCGCTTCTAAATTCAGCTTACATCTCTGTTATCCACGAAGAGTTTCCTTAGCTGAGAAAAAAGGATATGAATTATTATTCCCTGCTCTTTTAGATTTACATCCAAATATCAACCATCTTTCATTAGAACTTGCCAATGCTGATCAGTATGAAAATGACCTGGCTGTCTTTGCCAAATATAAAAATCAGCGTTCTTTTGAAATAGGAGTGGGAGTAATCGATATTACTCAAGAGCAACAGCAAGCGGGTAAAATAGAAACTCCGGAGATAGTTAAAACCAGAATACTGAGAGCAAGCCAAACCCTGGGCGATCCTGCACTAGTGTATGTAGCGCCTGATTGCGGCCTGCGTCAATTACAGCTTGATCGATGTTTACGAATCTATGAAACCATGCTGGAAGGAACAGAATTAGCGAGGAAAGGATAATCTTGGTAAGCTATTAATGTTGCCGGTTCCAATCATACAAATGCTTTTCGTAATAGATCAGATTTGGTAATAATACCTACCAAAACTCCTTGCTTCTTTACTAAAACGATAGGATAATGCTTTAACAAATTTGAAACTACCGAGAGCGCAGCGGTTATAGAAACGATGGGTGGCGCTTCGCCCATGATTTCTGAAGCAACAGAATTTTTTAATCTATCCGCATGTTCTAAAGCTGATGATTCGCTTACCAATCCAATAATGTTGTCTCCTTCTACTACAGGGATTTGAGAGATATTCTTACTGCTCATTATTCTAATGATCTCTGCCGCTTTATCGGTTGGTTTAGCGATAATTATCTTTTTAGTCATCATTTCTCCCAAATTCGGCTCTTTTTTAGAAGAAAGAAGTTGTAAGGCTTCCTCAATCTGCCTGACCTTAGAATAAGTAGGATCAACTCTTCCTGCTTCTATTTTGGCAATGAGTGATTGGGAAACTCCTGCGCTCTTGGCAAATTGATGCTGGGTTAAGCCCAAAGCCATTCTCATCTTCTTAATATTTTGCAGTTCCATTTATTTTAGAATACTCTTTTCCTTATATAAATATTATGAAAAGAATTTAAATTATTTTTAATATTCTATTGGGAATATTCCAAAAAGAATTTTTTAGTAATAAAATTAATAAGGAACTTCTTAGGTCTGCATGCTAGGCTTTAAAAAATGATAGAAGAAAAATACAAAGTGAGCTTTCTTTCATTACTTTTATATATCCTCATTTTCTTTTTGAACTTTCAAAGAACGAACTTTCAAAGAACGAGGTGGTTTAATTGACAAAACAAAATTATTTCTTTACCAGCGAAAGTGTAACCGAAGGGCACCCGGACAAAATCGCAGACCAAGTTTCTGATGCTATCCTTGATGCAATTCTCTCTAAGGATCCGACCGGAAGAGTCGCGGTAGAAACGCTTACCAAAACCGGTTTTGTGGTCGTAGCCGGAGAGGTCACTACGTCAGCAGTTATCGATGTACAGAAGATTGTCCGTGAAACAGTAAAAAGTATTGGTTACGACAAGCCGGAATTAGGTTTTGACGGTGAAACTTGCGGTGTTCTGGTTGCTCTTTCCGAACAATCACCTGATATCGCTCAGGGAGTGAACGAAGGTGAAGGCGCTCATAAGGAACAAGGTGCTGGTGATCAAGGTTTGATGTTTGGATATGCTACTAATGAAACTCCTGAATATATGCCTCTGCCTATCACTCTTGCCCATAAGATAACTCAGCGCTTAGCCAGCGCCAGGAAGCGTAATGAATTATGGTATCTCCGTCCCGACGGAAAATCGCAGGTGACTGTGGAATATGAAAATGGCGTTCCCAAGCGCGTTGATACGGTCGTTCTATCCACCCAGCATCATCCTGATGTACCGTGGGAGACTATTCAAAGGGATATGGTTAAAAAGATCATCAAGCCAATTTGTTATGAATGGGTAGATGACCACACCAAATATTACATAAATCCCACCGGCTCTTTCGTTATTGGTGGCCCAGTCGGCGATGCCGGAGTTACCGGCCGGAAAATCATCGTGGACACCTACGGCGGCCAAGGAAGGCATGGCGGCGGAGCATTTTCCGGGAAAGACCCCACCAAAGTGGATCGTTCGGCCTGTTATTATGCCCGATACGTCGCTAAGAATATCGTCGCTGCAGGATTGGCAGATAAATGCGAGATCCAAGTCGCTTACGCCATAGGAGTCGCTGCGCCGGTAAGCATCCTGGTCAATGCTTTTGGCACGGAAAAGATACCGGAACCTAAGATCGTTGGATTAGTGGAAAAGTATTTCGATTTCCGTCCTAAAGCAGTGATTGAGCAGCTTGATTTGCGCCGGCCGATCTACAGAAAAACTGCTGCCTATGGCCACTTTGGCAGGAATGATCCAGACTTTACCTGGGAAAAAACCGATAAGGCCGAATTGCTGCAAAAAGAGGCCACGGCCTTAAAGACTGCCCCTTTCATTGATATAGGGGAAGGCAATTGATTTTTTCTTAAATTTTTATTTTTTTGAGTTATTTTTGAATACATTAAAAGGACGATAGCTCCGCACTTTAGTGCGGAGTATCAGCCCTTTTATGCAAGAAGGACAAAGTCCTTCTGCACAGAAAGACTGTGTCTTTCTTGTGTCACAAAGTGCGGGGAAAAGAGAGCGCCTTTTTTCAAGCCACGCACTTTAGTGCGTGGTGAGGCGCTTTCCCGCACTTTTATGACTATGATATCCGGATATTTTTGAATACAACAAAATATATAAACTTAGAATGCTCTTATTGAATCATGGATAATCCTGATCAGGACGATGAAAAGATAGTGGTGACCCTTCGCCATTCACGAAAATCATTTTTAGTAGAATATACCTGCAGCCTTTTTCTTCTTATAATGATCATATTTTCTTTGTTCGAAGGCGGAAATTTGGCTAAGGTGGCCTTTCCTTTTTTAGTCCTCTCTGTATTTGGATTTGCTTCCACGGAAGTTCGCCGCTTCTACGGCGATAGGTACAATATTATGCAGACCAAGCTTTCGGTCATCAAGGGAATTTTTAGGATTAGAAAAAGAAATATCTATTATCAGCCGTTGGGGTTTATCCCTGACTTCAACATAAAACAAACTTTACCGCAACGCATGCTGGATTATGGCACGGTATTTGTCCATGTCGGCAATACTGTCCTTGAACTTAAAGATGTAGATAATCCTCATGAAGTATTGAAGATGTTTGAGCGTTTGATAGAAGAGACCAGGAAGATGCAACGGAATAGGATGTATGAACTTAAATAAGAAACTAAGTAAATAAGAAACTAAGAAAGAAGCTCATCAATCAGTCTTCTTTAATCGGCCTAATTCCCGAAGCCACATCAATCCGATCTTGACCATTAGCCTATTGAATTTGTCAGACAATTTGTAGGTCTTTTTGTAAAGGTCATATTCGATTAAACCCATCCCGCGCATGGGAGTAAGGATCCTATCATAAAACTGTCTTTTATTGTAGGACATCCTATCTTCTTGCTGTAAGGGAGATTTTCCTTTTTCTTTGAGAATCACTTTTCCCTCATGAAGATTGCTGGCAAATAACCCCATTTCCGTCTTGCCGATTTCCCCGCCATTATTTATCATATATCGTATGAGCATCTTTGCTACCACTTCCTGCTGTTCGGTAGCAAAGATGATCTTATAGATATCCTCGGGAAGGTTTTGTTGATCTACCAGAATGACCATTTGTATAATAATAGTATATCAATATATAAATATTACAATTGAATCTCAGAAAACGAGCTCGGCTTCCGCGAAAAGAAGCAGAAAGAGCGGCTTTAGGTCGAGATTTTTTACAGAGCCAGCTCTTGCAAAAGATTTATAAATAAACTTGGCTCCGAGCTTTAACATGGGACGTATCAAGACCACATTTATTAAAAGAAAAACAAAGGAACTCTTGAATCTTCATGGTAGCAAGTTTACCACCGAGTTCGAACAGAATAAGAAGATCACTGGGGAGTACACCAAAGGCGGCAGCAAGAAACTGAGAAATGTCATCGCTGGTTATCTGACCAGGCTTAAGAAACAGGAAGTGTAGAGTATTTATTAAGAGGAAGAGGTAGTTAGTTTCTAGGATTTCTGTGGATAGAAGTTGCCACCAAATGGTCGTGACGAAGGCAACATTTATAAAGTAATTTCTATTTCAAAAGTGCATGAGATTTGATCAATTAGAACTACCAGACATCGAATTCATCTTGCTAAGCTATGAACGGGAGGTTTGGCCCTGTCCTTTTATTAGGCAAATCAGTCCAGCTACCATCCTAAGAGATTTACAAGAAAGTAACAGTGAGTGGTCGCAGTGGAAGGAGGGATATAGGCTTGGATCAAGATGGAGTATTGATTCAAAGCTATATTTTAATGTCGAAGAAAATAAGGCAAGAGCGCATTTTTTTCCAAATCTTCCCTACCCTCTTGAAGAAGAAGAAAAATTGTTTCCTGAAACAAAAAAAGCTGGAGAGCGATTTACACGAAGAGTAGATTATTACCTTGCAAGCAGAGATAAGTTTAAGATAAACTAGCCAGAAATCCCACTGCTTTAGCTGTGGGATGAATGGCGTTAGCTTTTTCTATTTGAAAACATTCTACTTTGCATGGCAAAGTGATGTGCCTCACCAGAGGAGGTGAGACACATGAATATTTAC
>JAUYPX010000040.1 GCA_030697505.1 Nanobdellota archaeon
CATCCAGTTCACGAGAAATATACCAAAGAAGAGCCGGTTAAAGAATAAAATTTGAGAAAGATCTACTGCAGTTTTCTCACTTTTCCAAAATACAGTGCTTCTTTTTCTCCCACCACATATACTTCAAAATCTTTGATGTCATCAAGAAAAGGGCTAAGCAATTGTTCTTTTAACACGTCAGTTCCTTCCAGCAGCGGATTAAAACTCGGCACCGCAATGAGTTCCTTTCCCTGCCACGTTCCTTTCAGAAAACATTTATATTTTTCCCATTTGCTGCCTTCGCGGATGGTGATGGCCGGATGCTCATGGCCGATAACAATCCTTTTCGCTTTCGTTTCCACTAACTCATCTCCATGCACAATCAAACTTTCTCCAATTTTATATTCAGGCACAACCATTATTCCCTTTTTGTCAGCAATTGGTTGGATGATGGGATCATGATTTCCTTTGATGATAATCACTTCAGTAACATTGCCTAGCAAGAAATCCAAAAATTCCAGCACTTCTTTCCATTCTTGGCGCAGAACTTTTCCAAATTCGTGTTTTAAGTCTCCGTTAATGATGATTTTGGCAGGCTTTACTTTTTGAAAAATGATTTTCATTTTCCCTATGATCTGTTCGAGCTGGAATCTAGGAACGAGAACTCCTTTGCGGTGCAGAGCTTCTTCATAGCCAAGGTGCAGGTCATTGATAATCAGCACTCTTTCTCGGTCAAACCATAACGAAGTGTCCACAATTTTGATGCCTTTGCTTATCTCCATCTTATGCGTTTGGATAAAGAAATCTTTATAAAGAGTTTGCTTACTAAAAGCCTTATGCCCCAGTGGCTCAGCGGCTAGAGCGGATGGCTGTTATCCTCACTCTCGTTCGGGACTTCCCAACAGAGTTGGTAAGTAACCATCAGATCGTCGGTTCGAATATTGGCGCCGAGGTGACAATGCCTTGAACGCCAGTGAGAATGTCCGACCTGGGGCGCTTTTATATTTTCTAATTACAAATAAATCTAATTAACTATTTCCTCTTCATTCTTAAGAAAATCATAGAAATCCAATAAGATATCCAAGCCTTGTCCAGCATAGGCAGTTCCCTTTATACTGGCATTAAATTCCAAGAGCTGGTCTTTGAAATAATCTAATGCCTCTCTCTGTTCTTCTGGAAGTTCTCGACCCTGTAGGTAATGCCCCAAACAGGCTGCCAAAAATAGTTCAGGTTCTATCTCTTTTCTTGTATTTTTGCTGACTGCATCATCCAAAACATATTCTGCTACATCACATACATAATCTTCACCTAATTTGAGCAGCTCTTCTAATGAGATAGTTTCTCCGTACTTTTTATCGTCAATCGGCTGTTGTTGCGCAGGAAGTTTGCTCAGGGCTGAGGTTATGATCCTTTCATAGGCTTCATCAGGCATAGTTTGTGCTGGCAGATCCAATGCTTCCCAGCGCATTTGTTGCAGATCATATCTTCCGGGCATTCCTTTCTCTCGCAAAGCCATAAAGTGATCATATTTTTGCTCTAATTCTTTTTTGTAATTCGTATCTTCAGGATAGAGATACATAGATTCGAGCAAGGAAAGTATTTCAAAAAATTCTTTTGCTGATTCTTCCATGGCTGCTTGCAGCTGAAATTCCAGATCATAATCCTGTTTCATAGATTTTCCTAGCGATTTTTTCCATCATCTCTTGATCTTCACAATTTTTGAACAGCAATTCTCCATAACCATGGACAATGATTTCCACCCCTTCAACTTTCACCACCAGCAAAACCGGTGTTTCTAAAATAGTCTCAAATTTCGTTTTAATCTTCTGTAAATCCAAGTGCTGTGGCTTTTTCAGCTTTGCTGAATAGGCGGCTTTCGTTTTACATCTCTCTACTGTGAATTCAATCATACCTCGATATTTCCTTAATTTTATATAAAATTATCCTGAAAAAACAAATCTCTTTGACCGAATGATTTATATACATAAATGTATTTTCAAGAACTAATATTACAGTCTTCATTAGAGGTGATAGTAAGAATGGTTCAAAAAAAAGGAGGAGCTGCTTTTGCTGGTAAAAGCGGGGTCGAGCTTCATCGGTTGGCTCATTATGCATTCTTTGCGGGGATAGCATTAGCATTAGTCGTAGGTCTTTTTCATAGTGTTTTCGATTCCTTGCTGGGAGCAAAAGCGTCCCAGGTGTATGTTACAACCTTTGTTGCCCTGGGAACAGTGGTGGGATTGTTTAACCTCACCGCAAAAGAAACTACGCCTTTCTTGACCGCTGCTGTGGCTTTGATGTTGGCAGGGATTGTCAATCTTAATCTGGTGATCGGTGTTGGTGAAATTTTACGTCCAACCTTAAGCAATATCGTTGTTTTCGTCGTCCCTGGCGCAATTATCGTCGGCATGAAAGCGATCTGGCGCTTAGCTTCTGATTGATTTTTATTATAATTTTGTATTATTTTCTTCTCGTTCTTTTTCTTTAGAGAACTTTGCCAAAAAAAGATCAATTATGCAACTTCTCTTTCATTCCCGTTCGGTATTGATTTAAAATAATATCAGAATAGCGAGTGATAATCAATAAATATCAATAAAATTATGCGGCTCTTATACGCTCTTCAAGTCTGCTTGGATAGCTCTTACTTTCTCAATCTTTTGGTCTATGTCCACGATCTTATCTTTGGCGGTAGCTTTCTTCTTGCTGAGAGTGGTCTCTTTTTTCATAAGTTCAGAAATCTGGGTGCGCAAGGCAATCTCTTTATTTTGAGTGGATCCTAAATTGTCAGACAACTCCGCCGTCTTGGCTTCTAATTTTCGCCGGGTGCTTCTCAAGCCAGATAATTCACGATTCAAATCACGCAAGGCCGCATCAAGGAGCGCGCGTTCTTTGTGCATCCATTTATTAGTGCTTCCTTCTCCTATTTTTGGAGAGGGGGCAGAAGACCTTTTTGAACTCATCTTATGCTTCTTCGGCTTGGCAGGACTTCTTTTTTTCATGACTCTCCTCTTCGCTTTCTTCTTTCTTTTTATGGTTTTAAGCGCTTTACCTTGGCTTGCTGCTTGCATGGAAGAAGTTAGCGGTCTGGATGGGGCAGTTTGAACCAGTATTTCAGGATATTGCTCGGGTAATGACCTTGAACCAACATCTTTTTCTTCATGGATAAGCACTGCTTTCTTTCGCTTGAACCTATCCCAAAATCCCATCTGCTTTCACTTCTTTTCTGAAGACATTAAACTGTACACCTTTATAAATTTTTTGTAGTCGCTATTTTTTTTAATCATCAGCTTCCTTTTTGGATAATTTCTTCCAACTTCGCTTTTAATTTTCTGTAGGTATCTTCTTTGATGTAGCCTCTTCTATAGCCTTCTCGTAAGGTCGCCAGCTTCCGCCTGTATTCAGACATGTCCCTCTGGATGATGGTCTTTGGCCTGATTATCGTCTTGTGGATAGTTTTTTGCTTGATGATGGTCCTTTGCTTGATGACGGTCGGGGTTTTCAGGGTTTTCACTTTCTTGATCTTGCGCTGGGTCAGGAATAATGCCACCACCATGCCTACGATGAGCATAAACATGATCGGCACCGCAAAAATGAAAGCCCTTCCGCCTGCAAATGCGGCTAAACCTGCCAAAGCGGAAAGTTTTTCTTTTCCTTCGATGGTGAAAATCTCTGTTGCCGTGGCAAAGGAATCTTTGTAGATCATCTTTAAAGAAAGTACATATTGTCCGGGAGGAAGATTTTTAGGGATAGGGATCGTTTTGGTGAAGGAAACCTGTTTTTCAATGCCGATATGCTCTTCTTTGGTATATTTCACGGTGTTAGCCTGGTCAAATATTTCGTACAGTAAGGTGACATTCTGGACCGGGACATCTAACAAGTTAAACACTGATACTGCCACTCGCAATTCTTCTCCCGCTTGCAGGGTTTTTTCCCTAATATCCACGCTTCCATCGAGGAGAACTGAATCTGATTCTACTTCCGTCACTAAAGTTATGATTTTTACAAATTTTTCTTTTTGCGACGCATCCGACGCCGTTACTGTTGCTGTGCCGGTATATGTTCCCAGCGCGGCATCCCGGTTCGGATTGAAGGTCAGCAAAACCGGTTGTTTGCTTTTCACAGCAAGCGGGAACAGCTCCGGATCTATGGTGAGAAGATTTTCCAGGGAGGTGGTCAATTCCACTTCTAAATTTTCCATCCAATCATGGACGACGACGATTTTTCTTTCCAGGATCTGCGATTGGCGAATACTGGCCTTGAGGACATCATCGCTTACGATGATACCTTCCCTGATGATCTTTATTCTTAATCTTGCGGTATCCTTCTCTATCGATAACAAGGTTATAGATATGTCTTTTAACTTGTCGTCATCAAGATCTATCTCCTCGCTTTCACCTACATCTAAACTAATAAAAACAGGATTTGACTTTATGAGTAATGTAGCAGTATTCCCTTCCGCTTTTGAAACAG
Organism: Nanobdellota archaeon; assembly: GCA_030697505.1. Classification (GTDB taxonomy): domain Archaea; phylum Nanobdellota; class Nanobdellia; order Woesearchaeales; family GW2011-AR9; genus JACPIL01. The sequence continues at coordinate 4,450 of JAUYPX010000040.1, forward strand.
TGATGGTGTGCGTATCTCCTGCCCATAAGAAAGTAAGATCGTAGGTCTTATCTATGTCAAACTCTTGAGGTGTTATGGAAGGTTCTATCCCTTTCTTTGGTTTTGGCGTACCTCCACCACCACCTCCTCCACCGGCTGCTGCTCCACCTCCTCCGCCACCGCCTCCTCCTGCAGCTTCGGATGCAACAATAAGGCTGAATGTTCTGGTCGTACTTACATTTATATCGCAATTAGAGGCATCGCTTACGGTGATGAGGATAGAATGGGCGCCTAGATTTGCCCTGGGGGGAGAGAAGCTGATGTATCCGCTTTGGTTAATATCAAATAAAGAAGTATTATCAGAATATGCTATGCTGGTATTTGCGCCGAAAAAAGTAGCGCTCACCTGCAATGTGAATGCAGTATCGATAATAGCGGTCTGTTCGGCGATAGCGGCGATCGTAGAAGGTTTTGCGATGCAAATATTGGCAGCACCGCTAGCTGATGCTGAAGCAGCCATAGTCGGAGCTGATATGCTATCGGTGGTGTTGACAAAAACAACCACAAAACTGGCTATGTTCACTAATAAAAGGAGTATAGCTAATAATAATATCATCCTCTTTTTTAGTTCCATGTACAAGCCAACAGAAAGCAATAACCGTATAAATACTTATCTTTTTTGATAAAATTGTTTTTTAAAATCTGCTTTTTCCACCAGTGGTAAATCGTTGATTTCACCTTGATTGGAAAAAGCAGGGTCCGAGAAAACCGCCCTGAGCGAAAGCGAATATGCAGCTGGTCTATTGACCAGCTGTGGGCGGTTTTTGATTGACTTGTTTTTTAAAAGATTTATCGTGCTTGAATCAATGGATCCTCTCATCGATCTCTTTTGCCACTTCTCTAAGTTCGGCAAATACTGACTCCGTATCTCGCTTCAAGTCATCGATCAGCCGAAGAAGGCTCTGTTCCCGTAAAAGATATCTTTCTTTTTCCCGCACTACAATGCCTGAATCCATGAGCTTGATCAAATGATGCACTACCGTTCCTCTGCTAAGGTTCAGGCGTTCCGCAATCTCATCAGACGATACTGCATCTCCTTTCCTCACCAGGGTGATGAATATTCTGAAACAACTGCTATCTTTGTCCCGCAAACCAAACAGCCCTAGGGAATTCCCTAGCCATTGAAGGTCAGCATTGACATTTCCTTCCGCTCCTCTGCGGATCCTAACTACGGTAACTCTTCGTATCATGGGTAGGCTAATATTGATGTAATTTTTAAAACTTTGCTACGAAAACTTTATATATAAAATGCTTTTTGAATCAACGGTGTTGAGCTAAACTCGACGAAACTAACAAAACTAGCGATATAGGTATTGAAAATGGTGGAACACAAATCCGACAAAAAAGCTGAACAAGGGCAGCCTGAAGCAGAGCCTACAAAGCAACTGAGCGCTGACGAATTGACTGATCTTCTGAAGAGGACCCAGGCTAATTTTGAAAATTACCGCAAGCAGACTCAAGGATATATTGAAGATATCAAAAAAATGGCAGCTCGCGATATCCTGCTGCAGGTGTTGCCAATAGTAGATAATTTTGAATTGGCCTTGAAAGCGGTCTCCCCTGATCAAGCAGATACTGAATTTGTTCGAGGAGTTACCTTGATCCACTCTCAATTACTGCAGCTCCTGCAGCATAATAATGTTGTTCCTCTGGAAACAGCAGGGAAAGATTTTGATCCCTATCTTCATGAAGCCCTGATGAAAGTTCCTTCAGAGATGCCGGCACATACAATCATGGAAGAATTCCAGAAAGGATTCACTATGCATGGCAAGGTCTTGCGGCATGCGAAAGTAAAAATAAGCGCCGGTCCAGTCATGGAGAATATCAATTCAAAAGATAATCAAACAAACAACAATAAAAACAAAAATGAACATAAATCCGGAGGAAATTAAAATGACAGACACACAAAAAAATGCAAAACATTCAGGCCCAACTATCGGGATCGATTTAGGTACAACTTTCTCTGCAGTGGCAGTATTAGAAGGAGGAAAACCGACCATCATCCCTAACTCTGAAGGAACCAGAACTACTCCTAGCGTAGTACATGTCAGAGATGAAGAAATTATTGTCGGCCAGGTGGCAAGGAACCAAGCTATCATCGATCCTTTACACACCATCCGCTCTATCAAGAGAAAGATGGGCACTGACGAAAAAATTGACATCGACGGGAAGGAATATACTCCGGAACAGATTTCCGCCATGATCCTGCAGAAACTGAAGCGCGATGCAGAAGCGTATCTCGGACAGGCGGTGCATAATGCAGTTATCACTGTCCCTGCCTACTTTAATGATGCGCAAAGACAGGCCACTAAAAACGCCGGTGAAATTGCCGGTCTTAAGGTACTGCGTATCATCAACGAGCCTACTGCCGCAGCGCTAGCGTACGGTTTAGATAAACAAGCTCAAGAGCACACTATCCTGGTCTTTGATTTTGGTGGCGGAACCTTTGACGTTTCTATCCTGGAATTAGGGGACGGCATCTTTGAAGTGAAAGCGACCTCGGGAGACAATTTCCTGGGCGGAGACGATATCGATCAAGTATTGATCGATCACCTTGCTAAGAATTTTAAAAATTCTACCGGCATTGATCTTCGCAATGATGCAACTGCCGTACAGCGATTAAAAGAAGCTGCTGAAAAAGCCAAGATTGAATTGTCCAGCAAGACCAAGGTAGAAATAAGCATTCCTTTCATCACTGCGGACCAGCATGGGCCGAAGCATATCAAGGAAGAATTGACCAGGGCTAAGTTTGAAGAATTGATCTCTGATCTTCTGAAGAGATTGGAAGGCCCGGTAAAGAGCGCTCTGCGAGATGCCGAACTTACTTCTGCTAAATTAGATAAAGTTATCTTTGTAGGAGGCTCTACTAGAATTCCTGCCGTGCAGGAATTAGTGAAGAAACTTACCGGCAAAGAAGGAGACAAATCGGTAAACCCTGATGAAGCGGTGGCGGTCGGCGCAGCGATCCAGGCCGGTGTTCTTGCCGGAGAAATAAAAGATGTCCTGCTTTTGGATGTCACCCCATTATCATTGGGAATTGAGACTTTGGGCGGAGTATTCACTCAGCTTATCGAGAGAAATACCACTATTCCGACCAAGAAATCACAGATATTTTCCACCGCCGCTGACAATCAAACCGCGGTAACTATCCGGGTTGCGCAAGGAGAAAGGCCTATGTTTTCTGACAATAAACTCTTAGGCCAGTTTGATTTAGTGGGGATACCCCCTGCCCCTCGAGGCGTGCCCCAGGTTGAAGTCACCTTTGACATCGACGCGAACGGAATTTTGCACGTCAGCGCGAAAGATAAAGGGACGGGAAAAGAACACAAGATTAAAATTACCGGCAGCGGCAATCTCAGCAAAGACGAAGTGGAAAAGATGAAAGAAGAGGCAAAAAAGCACGAAGCTGAAGATGCCAAGAAAAAAGGAAAGATCGAAGCTGACAACAATGCCGAAGCAGCGCTCTTCCAGACTAAGAAAGTCCTGGAAGAATTTAAAGATAAAGTTGATGCCGCTACCAAGAAGAAGATCGAGGCCAAGATTTCCGAGCTGGAAGAAGCGAAGAAAGAAGGAGATGTCACTGCCATCAATGCCAAGATTGAAGAGCTGAACAAGACCGTGCAGGAGATCGGTTCTAAGATCTACCAGGATGCGGCCGCTCAACAACAACCTAACTCTGGAGCGGAAGAAGTATCTGACGACAACCATACTCATCATGGCAAAGAAAAAGTAGTTGACGCGGAGTTTACCGAGAAAGGCAAAGAGAAGAAGAAAGAAAAAGCATAAGCTTTTTAATCATTCTTCCTTTTTTTATTTTTTACTATGACAATTCCGAAACTTCCAACTGAAAAAGAATGCCTGGACTATTTTACCGAGTATAAAGTGCCTGATAATATCTTCCGCCATTGCTGCAAGGTTCGGGAAGTGGCCTTCTTTTTAGCGCAGCGCCTGCGAGAGAAAAAAGTACCGATCAATATCGCATTTGTAAGCTGCCTGGCTTATTTCCATGACCTCTGCAAGATGGTGGTGCTGACTGATTTTGGAAAAAATAAATTCCACCAAGAGGCCGTGCTTACTCCTGAACAAGAAGAATTTTGGAAAGAGATGCAGAAAAAATATCCGCAGCATTACGAAGGAGAGGTCGCTTATGAGCTCTTTAAGGATCGGTATCCGGAATTAGCGATATCTTTGCGGCAGGTGAGCAGCTCTAAGAATGAAAATCCCAGTTGGGAGCAGTTGATCGTGCATTATGCCGATCTGCGGGTTTTACGGGAAAAGGTGGTTGCTGTTTCAGAACGTCTAGAGTATCTCCGCCAGAATTATCCGAGAGGAGATGAAGTGTGGGATAAACATGAACAAAAAATACACCAGCAAGAACAAAAAATATTCTCCAATCTCTCCTTCCATCCAGATGAACTAGCGGAGGAGATGGAGAAAGAGATTGAAAGAGAGATTGAAAGGAAATCTCCAATGGTGCAACATGGCAGATAAAGACTATTATCAGATCCTTGGCGTACAAAAAAATGCTACCAAGGAAGAGATTAAAAAAGCGTTCAAAAAGTTGGCGTTGAAGTATCATCCTGACCGCGCTCCAGAAGATACAAAAGTTGAATACGAAGAAAAATTTAAGGAAATCAATGAAGCGGTGTCAATACTAGGGGACGATAAAAAGCGGCAGCAGTATGATCAATTCGGCAGTGCTGCATTTTCTGGAGGTGCCGGAGGGACCGGCGGAGCGGGATTCCAGCAAGGATTTGATTATTCAGATATTATGTCTCAATTTCGTTCAGGGATGTTTGGCGACTTCGATGATGTTTTTGATCATCTTTTTGGCGGAAGCGGCGGTGGAAAAAGAAAAGTACGCAGAGGTTCAGATCTATTGTATGAAACAGAGATAACTTTGGAAGATGCCCACTCGGGAATTTCCAAAACTATCTTGTTGAATAAATTAGAGCGCTGCGATGAATGCCATGGAAAGGGCGCGTACGAATTTGAATCATGCCATCATTGTCATGGGTCAGGATATCTGAAAAGAACCCAACGAACACCTTTTGGGTTGTTCCAGCAGACGGGGCCTTGTCCTTATTGTCATGGAAAAGGAGAACTTCCTCAAGATTCCTGCAAAAATTGCGGCGGAGAGGGATTGATAAGGAGAAAAAAAGAATTAGATGTATCTATTCCTGCCGGAATCGAAGAGGGGATGAGGCTGCGCATTTCAGGTGAAGGGGAAGTTGGAGACAATAATGGGCCTTCCGGCGATCTTTATGTCCAAATGCATGTTCAGCAGCATGAGTTATTCCTGCGCAAGGGAAAGGACCTGCATGTGACTGTTCCTATCTCATTTTCACAGGCCGTCTTAGGCGATGAGATAGAAGTGCCTACCATTGATGGGAAAGCAAAATTGACCATTCCAGCCGGGACACAGACCGGAACTATCCTGCGCATGCGCGGCAAGGGGATGCCTTCTTTGCACGGTTCGGAAAAAGGGGACCAGATGGTTGCCTTGCACGTCATTGTTCCTACTAAACTTAGTAAAAAGCAGAAAGAATTGATAAAAGAACTTCATGAAGAAAAACCGCAGCATGGATTCTTTAAGAAAATATTTACGAGTGCTTTTTTGTAGAGAACTTTGAAAAATAGGGATTTTGTTAATTTTTTATTTGTTTATAGGCAAAATCTCGACCATTTCAAAGTCTCTTAGAGAACTTTGCCAAGAAGAGATGAATTATGCAAAGTTCTCTGTAACTGCGTTTTTAATCTACCTAATGATCTAAAATGGCTTGTCTCCCTCTTCGTATTTATTTCGGTTGAGGTAGCGCCAGGCCACATAAAATCCAATGATGCCTAACAGTATCCCTACTAACAGCCAAGGCGCGACGGTTGAGAACGTGCTTCCTGCACTAACCGCTGCGCCAGTCAATGTTGGTGCAGCAAGATTGAATTTTTTGGCGTCTTCTTCAGTGACTAGATCAGTATGGAAGGTGAATCTCTTCTCATCCATCCTGACCAGGCTCCAGAAATGCACGGTCATCTCAAAAGTATATCTTCCCGGGCCTTTGTCTTTAGCATCGAGATAATCAGAAACTCTCTGCATCATCTCTGCCTCGATATCGACGGAGCGCGTCCTGAATGAATCGACTTTATTTCCATCCTTGATCACTTCCACATCAACATAGACATTGCGTATCTGCTGGTTCCATCGGTTAAGCAGATCAAGGGTATACTGATTCACCTTGTAGGCAGTCAAGTACTTATCAAAATAGGTTATGTCCACTTCCGGCTTTCCGATCAAAAGAGTCTTGTACAATTCCAAGACCTGATCATCATATTTGGTGATGGCCGAAACTTCGTACTGTCCTGCCTCATTAAAATTATCTTTTTCGATGGTGGTGGCCAATAATGTTGTTTCTTTTGTTTTCAGGCTTGCCGCTTCCGTCTCTAATTCGTGCTGTTTTTGTTCTTTGTCATTGACATAAAAGATAGTTTGAACTTTCTTAATATCTTGTTTTCCTAAATTTTTTACTTCCGCCACTAACTCAATTTCATCCCCATTTTCGTGGAAATTGAGAGTTCCTTCAAGGTAGAGATCCGGGTAAGGGCCGATGACATTGATCTTGTGTTTTAAGACCAGTTTAGAAGAGACGGTATTGGGAGAGGAGTCTTCAAAGCGCTCTTCGATGACGATGTTGGCGCTGGCTCCGCCGGGAGGAACGTCTTCTTTCTCGAACTTAACTTCAAATTCCACCCCATTGGCTTCATCTTCAGGACGGAAGGTCCATTTTTTTTCATCTGTTTTTAGTTTTACAAATTCAGCCATCTCTCCATCAACATAAATATCGACAGTGAATTCCCGATGGTCATTATTGACCACCCATAATTTTCCATCAACCTTGATGTTATTTTCATCGTAATCATCAACCGCAATGTTGGTTCTGGCCGGCCTGATGCCGATAGCAGCGGCCAGCGGCACGGCTATCAACAGCACCATGATCCAGATGATTATTTTTTGTTTCATGTTATCCATAGTTTCATCAACCGGTGATTGTAAAAGTTACCGTAGACGATTTGCTTCCTGGTGATTCGTTTAAGGGCACGGAAACATTAAGGTCGGTTATAAAATCGTTGCTGATGCTGTGCCAGTCTAGATTGATGACATGGAAGATGTTGGCGCCGAGGGTAGTATTGGTCTGGTTCCATTCCGTCGCCGAAGCAGTGACATTAAATGCGCCGCTTTCATTAGCCCTTATTTTGAATCGGTAAAAAGTGGTAGGAAAATGCATGAAGGTAAAGAACGATGTTCCGGTAACGGTGATATTAGCGATGATATTTCCCACATTTTCCGCGCGGAAGGGCTGGGCATTGGCGGGGGTGCTGACATTTGTGCCCGTGCTTAACGTTCCGAAGGCGACGGTATCGGTAGTGACATTGATAGCCAGATAGGATTGCACGGTAAAGTTGCGGACTGCGGACGCGCCGCTGCCATCCGAGCTATCGTTGGCAAAAACTCTCCAGAAATAGGATGTATCTACACTTAATTCCGTGCTCAGGGTATAAGTCACATTGGTAAGGCTGGTATTAGTGATTCCGCCGACATTCACTTCCAGATTGTTGAAGAGAATGTTGTCATCGATCTCTATCCTGTACGTTGATATATCTCCATCATCATCATCTGAAACGTTCCAGATCAAAGTAGGGGTTCTGGTGGTGACGGTGCTGTCATTGGTCAGATTCAGCAAGATCGGCGCAGATGGGGCGGTGTTACGTATCGTTAGATTATTTGAGATTACCATCGCCCCGTCATACGTTCCATCATTAGGTGTCGCTTGCACGGTCCAGTTTTCTCCTCTGACGGTTTCGTTGGCAACGATGATGTCGGTCTTATTCTGCCAGATGGCGAAGATCTGTTCTGCGGAAAGTGAGCGGTTAAAGATCATCATTTCGTCTAACGTTCCATTGAATGGATGGCTGCCTGCTGCAGAACCGATAGATAAAATACTTTGGTCATTAGAAGATGGAACAAGTCCAGCTCTTGTAGCCTGTAGGCTTCCATCAACATAAAACCTTTCAGTTCCGTTTGTATCATTAATTGCATTAAAAGTGTAGATGACATGGTGCCATTCATTAGCAGGCATAAGATACCCAGAATTAAATGTGTCCCACCTCGATAATGTTCCAACAGATTGTATTAAAATGTAGATCTTTTGGCCTCCTGCACCTCCTTTATTGATTATTGATCCAAATCCAGTATTTTGTACTGCTTCTCTTTTTACCCGGAAAGATATTGAATAACTTAAACCGGTAAAATTAAGGCTTCCACTGTTTACAATATCTATCCTGGTGTTAGTTTGATTAAACAGGTATGCTCCTTTTCCGTCATATCCTCCCGTAGCATTCCAAAAAACACCTACGCTATCTGATCCATTATTTCTATTTCCTGAGTAATCGTAGGCATTATTAGTAGTGGTTCCATTGATCCCTTCAAAGGGCATGTTGAGCACGGCAATCGAAGTCCCATTTCTCAGCCAGTTGTAGATCACTTTGATTGGATCGCCATCAGCATCCGACGTAGTAGCATATGCAGTGAGGTTAACTTCCGTTTTGTTTGAAGAGATATTAGTAGAATTTAGCACTAAGGTAGATGTAGTGGGAAAAGTGTTACGGACAGTTAGGTTATTAGAAATTATAACTGTTCCATCTTCATATCCATCATTTGGCGTGGCCTGCACGGTCCAGTTTTCACCGCGGGTAGTTTCATTGGCAGTAATGGTGTCCGTTTTATTCTGCCAGATGGCGTAGATCTGTTCTGCAGAAAGAGAGCGGTTAAAGATCATCATTTCGTCTAACGTTCCATTGAATGGATGGCTGCCGGCTGCAGAACCGATAGATAAAATACTTTGGTCATTAGCAGCAGGAACAAGTCCAGCTCTTGTAGCCTGTAGGCTTCCATCAACATAAAACCTTTCAGTTCCGTTGGTATCATTGATTGCATTAAAAGTATAAATAATATGATGCCACTCATTAGCAGGCATACCATAACCAGAATTAAATCCGTCCCACCTCCATAATGTTCCATCAGATTGTATTAAAATGTAGATCTTTAAGCCTCCTGCTCCTCCTTTATTGATTATTGTTCCAAATCCACTATTTTGTACTGACTCTCTTTTTACCCGGAAAGATATTGAATAACTTGCATTAGTAAAATTAAGGCTTCCACTGTTTGCAATGTCTATTCTGGTGTTAGTTTGATTAAATAAGTATGCTCCTTTTCCGTCATATCCTCCGGTGGCATTCCAAAAAACACCCACGCTATCTGATCCATTATTTCTATTTCCTGAGTAATCGTAGGCATTATTAGTAGTGGTTCCATTGATCCCTTCAAAGGGCATGTTGAGCACGGCAATCGAAGTCCCATTTCTCAGCCAGTTGTAGATCACTTTCACTGAATCAGAGTCATTATCTGAAGTAGTTGCATAGGCGGTAAGGTTTACCATTGTATCATTGGCAGCAAGATTAGTAGTGTTAAGTACTAACGTGGAAAGAACCGGCTTTGCATTTAATATAGTAAGGTTATTAGAAATTACAACTGTTCCATCCCCAGTTCCATTGTTAGGCGTCGCATGCACAGTCCAATTTTCACCTCGATTGGTTTCTTGCGCGGCAATAACATTGGTCTGATTTGTCCAGATGGCGTAGATCTGTTCTGCGGAAAGAGAGCGGTTAAAGATCATCATTTCGTCTAACGTTCCATTGAATGGATGGCTGCCTGCTGCAGAACCGATAGATAAAATACTTTGGTCATTAGAAGATGGAACAAGTCCAGCTCTTGTAGTCTGTAGGCTTCCATCAACATAAAACCTTTCAGTTCCGTTTGTATCATTAATTGCATTAAAAGTGTAGATGACATGGTGCCATTCATTAGCAGGCATAAGATACCCAGAATTAAATCCGTCCCACCTCCATAATGTTCCATCAGATTGTATTAAAATGTAGATCTTT
>JAUYPX010000041.1 GCA_030697505.1 Nanobdellota archaeon
ATTCCATACTTAGGCGGACAAACACGAGCTGAACAGTACCTTCAAAAACATCAGCAAGTGTACAATACTAGTAAGATAGGAGTTTGGCATTGTGATGATCTTCTTGTTGATCAACCGCTCGGGCGTGTGCTGTTCCTTGGCAGCCTTCATGGCGACGTTCTCCTTGCCAGTGGCGATCTTGACTACAGCGGCCGTTTTCTCGGGGTACGTCGTGGGGCGAACGGAGTGAGCATTGCGCCAGAGGCGCAGGCGCGCAAAAATCCTGGTTTGGATGATGTTATGAAATCCGTTCACGGTGCATTAAAGCCGCTGTACAGGTAAGTTTAAATAATTCTTTCTTTTTCTTCTTTTTGTCTTGGCAAACTCTCTGAAAGAGAGAAGAGGCCTGGGCTACATGCTCTTGTACTACGGCTTAAGGCGACTGGCTATGAAACCTTCAAATTGGACACGTTCTAATTTGATAAGACAGCTGCGACTACTGAAAAGATGAAGCAGCAGAGAAGTGTACGGTATCGGGAGCTAATAGAGGCGGGCGTGTGCTGTTCCTTGGCAACAATCATAACAACGATCTCAATGCCAATAATCATCTAAACAACAACGGCCGTTTTCTCGGAATAGTCCAGCTCTGCCAAGACATTTTAATACTGCCATGTACCAACTCAAACAGCTTCCTGAAGATTTTATCGTTATTGAGCGGCCTGCGGTGAAGATAGAAGTTCAAGGCAAATATCTCTATTTCTGGATGAAGAAACGGGGAAAGAATACCATCGATGCGGTTAAAGAGTTAGCAAAAGCCCTGCGGATCAGGGAAAAAGATATCGGCTTTGCCGGGAGCAAGGACAAGCATGCAGTTACGGAACAACTCATTTCTCTTATCGGGGTGAAGAAAGAGATTGTTGAAGAATTGGTCGTAAAGCAGGTGGTCTTGGAATTCTACAGTTATGGGACAAAACCAATTTCCTTGGGAGATCTGCAGGGTAATGAGTTTGAGATAGTAGTGCGGAATCTTACCAAAGAGAAGATAGAAGAAATTACGGCAGTGGAAAATTATTTTGATGAGCAGCGCTTTTCTGAAAATAATGTAAGCATCGGCAGGCATCTGCTCAAGAAAGAGTTTGCCAAAGCGGTTTCGTTGATCGACGATCTGAAAGTTAAAAAATATGTAGAGCAGAAACCAACCGACTATGTGGGAGCGTTGAAAGTTTTACCGGTACGATTATTGCGCATGTATGTGAATGCCTATCAAAGCTATTTATGGAACAAAACAGTCGCTTTGTATTTACGCAAGAAGGGAAGAGCGTTGAAAACTGTTTCTTATTCTGAAGGAGAATTATTGTTTGTTTCAAATATTGAACAGTTTAAGGATCTGAAAATTCCTTTGATCGGCTTCGGCCATGAAGACGCCGATGATGAAGAGATTCAGAACATCATCGATGAAATCATGAAAGAAGAGAATCTTTCTTATGCTGATTTTGTCATCAAGCAGATTCCTGAATTGACTTTGGAAGGAGAATTGCGGAAAGTAATTGTTCCGGTGCATGATCTTGAGATAGGACGGAAAGTTAACGATGAACTCAATCATGGAAAGAAGAAAGTGAAAGTTAATTTTACCTTGCCTAAGGGAAGTTATGCGACCATGGTGGTTAAAAGGATAGTTTGTTAAGGCATCTCTTACAAACACCGGTGATATCGATCTGAAAATGGCATAATTCCCCTTCTACCTGCTGATGCAGGAAATCAAGTTTCTTAAGATCAATATGTTTCCGCTCACCACACCTCTCGCAATTAAAATGGCAGTGGTTTTTCTTGCTGTTTGAATAAAGAGTTTTTCTGTTGCACTGGAAGGAATGGATCTCTCCATCCTTAGTCAAGCCGTTGAGGAAGCGGTAGATGGTGGCTATTCCTATCTTAGCATTCTTTTTAGAAACTTTCTTATACAAATCTTCAGCATTAAAAAAAGAGCTAAAGGAAGTTATCTCTTTTTCAATCAGTTGTTTTTGCGGGGTTGTTCTTTTCACGTCCTTTCTTTCCTAGCTACTGCTTATTATTGATAATGAGAATCAATAATATTTATAAAGATGATGTTTTTCTTATGTGGAATGGTTTTAACTTCGATCTACACTCTCCTCAGCGTCATCATAGTTTCCCTTGTTTCACTGCTGGGAGCAATATATCTGGTATTAAGTGAGAAAAAACTGCATAAATTTCTTTTACTTTTAGTGGGCCTCTCTGCTGGAACCTTGATGGGAGGAGCATTTTTGCATCTGCTTCCTGAAGCGGTAGAAGAACGAGGTTTTACCTTAGCGGTATCATTTTCAGCATTAGGCGGGGTCTTGATATTCTTTTTATTAGAAAAATTGATTCACGCACACCATTGTGAAACTATGCCCGACCAGCATGCGTATCTTCATCACCAACCGCATATGCATGTGCACAAATCACAACATATCGGCATCTTAACTCTTTGCGGTGATGGATTGCACAATCTATTAGATGGATTGGTCATTGCCGGGGCCTACTTTGTAAGTGTACCGGCCGGAGTAGCCACCACTATCGCCGTCGTTTTACATGAGGTGCCTCAGGAAATAGCTGATTTCGGGGTATTGTTGTACGCGGGATTTTCCAAATGGAAAGCCTTGTTTTACAATTTCCTCTCTGCAGCTACGGCTATCCTTGGCGCAGTGATAGGATTGATTCTTGGCGCGAGAAGCGAGGCATTTGTCTTGTTTGTGCTTCCCTTTGCAGCAGGAGGATTCATGTATATCGCTGGCTCAAATCTGATCCCAGAATTGCATAAGGAATGCGGCTGGAAGGAATCCATTTTACACCTGCTTGCTTTTGTGGTTGGAATAGCGTTGATGTGGGGAATTTTGTTGCTGGAGTGAAAAGAGTATTTTATCTATTTTTCACTGCTTTCTTCACTCTTCTATACACTTCTTCAGGTTTTCCAGTTCCATCCACTTTAGCAAGAACTCCTTTCTTCTGATAATATCTGATCACCGGCTCGGTCTGTTGATGATATACTTTGAAGCGTTCTTTTATCACTTTTGGAGTATCGTCTTTGCGCTGCACTAACCTTTTAATAATATTTTTTGGCGGTGGTAAATATTGCAGCTGATAGGTTTTTCCTGTCGCGGGATCAAGAAGCCGCCCAGACAATCTCTTGACAATCTCTTTTTCTGGAACATCCAGGTAAATCACCGCATCGAGGTCCAGATCTTCAATGAGCCGGGCTTGGTCTATCGATCTGGGAAATCCGTCAAAAAGGAAATCTTTTTTCCTGCCGATGGCTTTTTTAGCGATCTCCGCCGCAAGGCGATGGGGGACGAGATTTCCTTTATCGATATAACTGCTGATCTTTTTTCCCAGCGCAGTGTCCTTTTTTGCTTCTTTACGGAGCAGATCGCCTACAGAAACATGGAGAAGATGGAAATCTGTGGCTAATCTTTCCGAAACAGTTCCTTTGCCGCTGCCTGGCGGCCCTAAGATGATGATTTTCATGTACGGCCTCTTTTTCCATATTAAAACAATCGGTATATAAAAAATTATTGTTGAAGATAATTCTTTTATAGAATCACGCACTTATACCACTATGCCTAAGAATCTGTCTTTTTCCATGCTTAGTTCTAGCGGGCATAAGTATAAGTATCGATTGGAAGTCATTTATAAGGAGCGGCATACCCCCACCACTTTATCTATTTTCTTTTGTTCAGTCAAATATAAAAAAATAGAAGGAAAAGGTTTTGTGGCTGATTCCAAAAACACCTCCTCGTACAGTTTTGATCACAATTCCGGAAATTTGAATTATGTCTCGCTGCATGGCGGAGATTTCACTTCTCCTGGATTCAGGTGGTTAGATGATAGGGTGGCATTCGAACACCATGCCATAACCGATGACCATCGCGCTAAAGCGATAAAAACTGCCCAAAGAGCGTACGATCATCTCTTAGAACAGCAGAAATTATCTGACGATCAAGAATGGCGGGAGAAGTACAAACCTTTTTTATCGCCGTTGGAGAAAATTTTGGGCGTAAATGAATAATAATGCTTATAAATTCTGATAGTTTACGCTCTCTATGGATAAGAGATGGGGTATTTTTCTACTGCTGCTGGCATTGCTTCCTTCTGCTCTGGCGCAGGGGACAGAAAGTTTTTGGCAGAAATATGGCTGGTATATCATCGGTGCAGGATTGATCTTGCTGGCGTATCTCTTGTTTAAGATCACCAAAAAGTTGATAATATTGGGGGTGGTTATAGCAATCGCTGTAATCGTTGGGAAAGTGCTTTTGGACAGCGATGGAACATCAGAAATAGGCGTCGTTGGTGAGATCCATTATCATGCTGATTTTGCGGTATATCTCGATGGGGAGCGGTATAATTTCGCCCAGGAAAAATATATGTCTACCGAGAACAAAACATTAAGCAATTTTGCACACCTGCACGATATGGACGGCAACATCATCCATAAACACGCTTCAGGGATCACTTTAGGTTTTTTCTTAGAAACCTTAGGCATGAAACTGAATGATACTTGCTTAGCGCTGGATGATGGAGTTTCTTATTGCAACGAGGGAAATAAGGGACTGAAAATGTATGTAAATGAAAAACACAATGATGAGTTTCATACGTATGATATCCAAGACGGGGATAAAATATTGTTGAGTTATGGCGATGGATCAGGGGAAGAAATAAAAGAACAGCTAGATTCTGTATCTGATCAGGCTTGCATCTATTCATTGACGTGCCCGGAGAAAGGGACGCCTCCGGAAGAAGCTGCCTGCGTCGGAGAGACCTGTACGGTGGAGGGATAAGACGATGAAATGTACGGAATGCGATAAGGAATTTAATTCTGAGGAAGGTTTGCAGCACCATCGCCAGGCCAAGCATAGCGTAGCTAAGAACAAATTCACATTGAAGAAGAAATATTATTGGTATGCTGGCGCGGCAGTGATGGTAGCTTTGTTAGGGATATGGTTGTACTCTACTTTAGATAATCCCGGAAAGTATGATGCCTTGGCACAATGTATAGGAGAGAAGGGTGCTACATTTTATGGCGCATTCTGGTGTCCGCATTGCGGCCAGCAAAAACAATTATTTGGAAAATCAGCGAAATTGTTACCTTACATAGAATGTTCTACTCCTGATGGAAGAGGACAAACTGCTATCTGCATCAGCAAGAAGATTGATGGATATCCGACTTGGGAGTTTGCTGATGGCAGCAGGATGAGCGCAATAATGAGTCCGCAGCAGCTGGCAGATAAAGTTGGATGCTCATTAGAGTAAGATGGAAAAATTGCGGCGATTTTTACTTTTTACTTTTATTGTTGTTTTAGGCGGGTTGACGGTTTTAGAGATATTATTGAGATAATTTTTCATTAATTTTAAAAAGCAAATGAAATTTTAAAGTAAATATGGAACTTAAAGAACAATTTTCTTTAGAAGAGTACAAAGCGGCTCAGGAATCTGCACAACATCACGATAAAGGAGCATGGAATCGCTTTTATCTTTTAGGTGGAGGTATGTTAATTTTATTTGGCTTTTTGGTCAAAGAAAATGAAATACAATTTATAATTAAATTTGCTTTGGCAATTTTTGGTTTAATTATTTCTTTTATTCTCATATTCATTCATGATAGTTATGCAAAATTAATTGCTCATAAATATAAGGTATGTAAAGATATAGAAAGAGATATTAAAAAAGTTTCTGTGAAGGGAAATCATAATGGTTTGAGACCAACTTATTTTAAGAACTATTTTATGATATTAATGATTTGCTTTATTTTACTATGGGGTATATATTTATTTTCTTTAATTATTTATGATTATAATTCTTTCATCAACTAATACGTTTTCCTCAGCAATTCTTAAAAATAGAGGTTAAAATAGCTATATTATGCAAATACTAGAACTAAATTCACCGGTAGGAGATTGGGACTGTCTCAAGGCTGCAGTATACAATGGAGCTAATTCGGTCTATTTAGGGATCAAGTTCTTTAACGCCCGAAGATTGGCCAAGAATTTCTCGCTGGAGGAATTGAAGGAGGCAGTATTCTTTGCCCATCTGCATGGAGTAAAGGTCTATCTGACTTTTAATACCTTGGTGCGTAATGAAGAATTGCCGATGTGGCTCAAGACCTTGGAGCAGGCGTATTTGGCAGGCATTGATGCAGTGATTATCCAGGAAGTCTTTCTTGCTCCACTGATAAAAAAGTCTTTCCCGGGTCTGCGGATCCATGCTTCCACTCAGGCTAGTTTAATGAATCATCATGGAATCAAGCAATTTCCAGAGCTGGATTTAGTAGTTCTAGCCCGGGAATTAAATCAAGTGGAAATTGCCAATATCCGCAAACATACTCACCAGGAATTGGAAGTGTTTGTACATGGTCATTTATGTATTTCCTATTCAGGCCAATGTTTGATTTCTTCACTGATTGGAAAACGCAGCGGCAACCGCGGGGTCTGCGCCAGCAGCTGCCGCAAAAGCTACAATAAGGACGGATATTTAATCAGCGCAAAGGATCTGATGTTAGCTGATAGCATTGATCGGATTTATGGTTTGGGCATTAATGCCGTGAAGATAGAAGGACGCATGAAAAGCCCTGAATATGTGGCTACCACTACCAAAACGTATCGCCAGCAGATTGATGCGGCCATGAAGAGGCATTTCAAACCTATTTCTGCGCAGCAGATCGATAATCTCAAGATGGGCTTCAATCGTGATTTTACGACTGGCTTTTTTGAAAATAATCAATCAATCGTAGGAAAAGAGATGCCTATGAACCGAGGAATTTATTTAGGCGACGTGTACAAAGGCCTTGTGGAGTTGAAGCATGATCTAGATGTCATGGACGGAATCGGGTTCTGGCATCCTCATTTTGAAGGGAAGCTGAAAGGCGGCATCGCCTATAAGATTCTGCACGAAGGAATAGAAGTAAAGCATGCTAAGAAGGGAGATAAAGTAAAGATTCCTTCCCTTTATTTTTTCAATTCAGCTCAAGTATATTTGACTTCCAAAAATGAGGGAGAAAATATCCTTCAGGAGAAGTTAATGTCCTTGCCGTTAAAAATCCTGGCAAAAGTTGGCCAACCTTTGGTCTTTGAATATGAGGATATGATGGTGCAATCTCCCATTGCTTTGCAAGCGGCAGAGAAACATGCCTTGACAGAAGGGCAACTGAAATCAGAGTTGCAAAAATCTTCACGTTTTGGCATTCACTGGGAAATTACCTCTTTGGAATTGGAGAAAGTATTTTTACCGAAACGATTTTTACACCAAACTTTGCAAGAATTAGAAAATAAAATGAGGGAAAAAGTTGTTCCAATGAGAACTTCTCATTTTGCGGGAGTTCCGGCAATTACCGTTAAAAATGTAATGGAGGAGCCAAAATTGATTGTTAAGGCCTATTCTCTGGCGCAGCTGCAGGAAGCTCATGCTGCAGGAGTGTATGCAATCTACTATGATGTCTTTAATCCTGACGTAGAGATGGCTAAGAAATTATGTACTAATGCAAAATTCTTTTTAGATACGCCGGTAGTGGTGACTGACAGTGATATAGAAAAAATTCAGCAGATCGTGAATAAAATAAAACCGGATGGAATCACTATCGGCAACTGGGGGTTGCTGGATATTAAATTTGACGGTGAAAAGCATGGGAAGTTTTCTTTGAATACTTTTAATGATGTTAGTGTGAATGGGTTACGGGATAGAGGAGTGTTGCCAACCATTTCTGCGGAACTGAATGCCAAACAAGTATTGAATATGAAAAATAAAGAATTCATCTATTATGCACATGGGCAGATTCCGGTGATGCACTTCAAAGGAGCATATCCGCAGAAAGCATTAACTGATGAAATGCAATATACTTTTCCCTTGCGGACAGTAAATGGCAATACGGAGATGTTGTATTCACGGCCTATTGCGGTGTTTGAGAAAGTGAATGAGTTGATCGAAGGCGGAGTGAAATGGTTCTTATTGGATTTGAGTAGAGATACTACCACTATCATTAAGGCCTATCAGAATGTCATTCATAATGTTGATCAGGATATTTCTATGCTGAAGAAAGGAACAACCATCGGAAATTATGCGAAGGGAGTGGCGTAGGATGTCATGCTCTCCCCATAATCAATGCTTTTAAAAATATAAACAGTTTTATCAAATAACTACATCATGATAATGTCATTTCAACAGCTTAATCTCATCGAACCGCTTCAAAGGGCGCTTGCTCAACAAGGATATACTACGCCGACGCCGATTCAATTAAAGTCTATTCCTGACCTTTTAGCAGGCAGAGATTTGATAGGCATAGCTCAGACCGGAACGGGCAAAACTGCTGCATTTGTGCTGCCTATTCTCCAGCGGATGACGGAAAAATATCCTCGGGTGCTTCGTACACTGGTGCTTGCGCCGACGCGAGAACTTGCTGCACAGATCGGCGATAGTTTTGCTGCCTACGGCCAGTTTCTTAAATTTAAACATACCGTTATTTTCGGCGGCGTCGGTCAAGGGCCACAAGTCAATGCTGTATCCCGAGGCGTTGATATTGTTGTTGCGACGCCGGGACGGCTGCTTGATTTAATGAATCAAGGCAAAGTGAGCTTAAAATACATTGAGTTCTTTGTTTTGGATGAAGCTGATCGAATGCTGGATATGGGATTCATCCATGATATCAGAAAAATCATCGCAAAATTACCGCACCAACGACAATCACTTTTTTTCTCTGCAACAATGCCGCCGCAGGTTAGTCAGCTTGCGCAGCAACTGCTGAGGAATCCTGTTCGTGTTGAGGTTGCGCCGCAAGCGACCACGGTTGAACGTATCAAACAAGGTGTTTTTTTTGTTGATGCAGCCGCTAAGGAAAAACTGCTCTTAGAGCTTCTGGTACAAAAGCATCTTACTCGGGTCTTAGTCTTCACTCGCACCAAGCATCGCGCAAATGAAGTTGCATCCTATCTAAACAGCCATAATGTCAAAACCGTGGCAATTCATGGCAACAAGTCACAAGGCGCCCGGATACAAGCGCTTCAGAGTTTTAAATCCGGCAGAACTAAAGTGTTAGTCGCGACGGATATTGCTGCGCGCGGTATTGATATTGATGATATCTCTCATGTTATAAATTTTGAACTTCCTAACGAGCCTGAAAGTTATATTCATCGAATTGGCAGGACTGCGCGGGCAGGGGCGGAGGGGACAGCGTATTCTTTTTGTGCTGCTGACGAACGGGATTTTCTTCGAGATATTGAGCGATTGATCCGATTGAAGATCGAAGTTATGCCTCATGCTTATCATTCAGATTACGCGCAGAATGCTGCCGGTGCGGCTGCTCGGCCGTCGCCAAGGAATCAAAGAGGGCGCTCGAGAAGTTTTAGGCCTGGCAAATCACATTTTAGAAGATAATTGGGATTTTTGAAAATTTAGTTTAATGATGTTAAGTTGCCTCGGCTTTATGCCGAGGTCAACCTGAGCATAGCGAAGGTGGAAGTTATGACGCAGGAACCAGCACTGGACAACCGCAGGTAGAAAATATAAATGATTTCTAAAATTAAGAAAAATAAGCCCAGGTCGTCTAACTTGGTAGGGCGAGAGTCTGAAACTCCAGGCGAGGAGTCCCAGAAAACTCTTTGTCTTGGTCGACTTTAGGGGTTCAAATCCCGCCCTGGGAGATTTAATCTTACTAAATTTAATAATCTTTCGGAGGATAACTCTTATAAATAATCTTTACAATGAATACATTAGAGTGAATAGATGTTTCTGTGAATATGATAACCACCATTACTGAACCTTACAAAGCTGTACATATCAAATCCATCTTTCACCCACTTCTGAATAGATGGTTCTTCAGTAAATTTCAGGATTTCTCATTACCGCAATTATACGGAGTGATGGAAATCCATTCCCGAAAAAATATTTTGATCTCTGCGCCGACTGGTTCTGGAAAAACGCTGACTGCGTTCCTCTCTATCCTCAACGAGTTGGTTGATTCTTCAGAAAAACAAATTCTGGAAGACAAAGTATATTGTATTTATGTATCACCGCTCAAAGCTTTAGGGAATGATATTCAGGTCAATCTTCTCAGACCGCTGCAAGAGATAAATGAATTAGCAGGAAAGGATCTAGGAATCAGGATAGGAGTGAGGACCGGAGATACCACCGCAGCAGAAAAAGCCAAGATGCTCAAAAAAACTCCGCACATTCTTATCACTACGCCGGAATCTTTAGCCATCATGATCAATTCTCCCAAGTTTAAGGAGAAGCTGACCAACATACAGTGGCTGATCGTGGATGAGATCCATGCCTTAGCAGAGAATAAACGCGGGGTGCATATGAGCTTGACCATGGAACGCTTGCAAAAGCTTTCTCCGGGAATGACTCGAGTAGGATTAAGCGCGACTATTGCACCTCTTGAAGAGATCGCCGGTTATCTGGTAGGAAAAGATCGTGATTGCGGCATTGTCGATATCCGCTTCCTGAAGGAGATGGATCTGAAGGTTCTTAGCCCCGTAAAAAGTTTAGTGGAATCGGATTACCTGCTCAAGCACCGCAAGATGTATGACCTGATGAACGAGCTGATCAAGGAACATAAAACCACCTTGATTTTTACTAACACCCGATCGGCTACCGAACGGGTAGTGCATACCTTGAAAGATATGTTTCCCGAACAATTTAATCATGAAAATATCGCGGCCCATCACAGCAGCTTAAGCAAGGAAGTGCGATTCTCGACGGAACAGGCTTTACGTGATGGAAGTCTGAAGGTGGTGGTCTCTTCTACCTCTCTGGAATTAGGGATCGATATTGGCTATGTTGATTTAGTTATCTGTTTAGGAAGCCCCAAATCAGTAGCACGTTTCTTGCAGCGAGCCGGACGAGCCGGGCATCAATTGCATTCTACGGTGAAAGCCAGAATCATTGTCATGGATCGGGATGATTTAGTGGAGTGCGCAGTGCTGCTGAAATCAGCGATAGAAAAAAAGATTGATCGGGTGCATATTCCTACCAATGCTTTAGACGTCCTAGCCCAGCAGATTTATGGTATCGCCATCAACGAAGTGATGAATATCCACGAGATGTATCATCTCATTACTAAAAGTTACTGTTACAAAGATTTAGAATGGAAGGATTTCTTTGAAGTTATTCGATATCTTTCCGGAGAATTTGTCAGCCTGGAAGAACGGCATGTCTATGCGCGCATCTGGTATGATCAGGAAACCGGTAATGTCGGAAAGAAAGGAAAGATGGCCAGGATCATTTACATGACTAACATCGGTACTATTCCGGAAGAAAGTTATATCACCGTCAAAGTTGGCGAACAAATTGTCGGTAAGATTGATGAAGGTTTCTTAGAAAGATTACGTCCCGGAGATGTCTTTGTCTTAGGCGGCAATGTCTATATGTTTAAATTTTCCCGAGGCATGACCGCCCAAGTTTCTACGTCGGTGAACAGGCCGCCTACCGTACCGAGCTGGTTTTCAGAGATGCTTCCTTTATCCTATGATTTGGCGATGGAAATTAATCGCTTCCGCAGATTGATGGAAGAAAAATTGCAGGCGGGTAAATCGGAACAAGAGATTCTACAATTTGTGAATGAATATTTGTATCTGGATGAAAAAGCTGCGTATAGCATTTACCGTTATTTCTACGAGCAGTACCATTACAGCCAGATTCCTTCCGATCGCAAGATTGTGATTGAAACTTATGTGGACCGGGGAAGGACTTACATCATTTTCCAGACCTTGTTTGGAAGAAGAGTAAATGACTGCTTGTCGCGAGCGTTAGCGTATGTGATAGGTAAGTCACAACATCGTGACGTGGAGATCGGAGTGACCGATAATGGATTTTATCTGTCGGCGGAACAGAGTTTCAATGCGGTGCGAGCGTTCGAAGCTTTGAAGCAGGAAAATTTTCGGATGGTGTTGGAAAATGCTATCGATAAAAGCGAAGTGCTTTCTCGCAGGTTTAGGCATTGCGCCGGAAGATCGCTGATGATTTTACGTTCATATATGGGCAAGACCAAGAATGCAGGGAGAATGCAGGTCGGCAGCAAGATCTTGTTTAATGCGGTGAAAAGAATCAGTAACGACTTCCCGATCTTAAAAGAAGCTCGTCGGGAAGTGTTAGAGGATCTGATGGACTATCCTCATGCCCAGAAGGTGCTGGATGAGATCATTGCCGGCCGTACCGTGATTGTGGAAGTGCCTACCGATATTCCCAGTCCCTTTGCTTTTGGCTTGATCGCCGGCGGCTATAGCGATGTGATTAAAATTGAAGATAAGCAGGAATTCCTGAAGCGCATGCATGAGATGGTCATGGCCAGGATTGCTCTCAAAGAAGGGAAACAAATTTTGAAAGAGAAAAAGGAAGAATTTTCGTATACTTCGTTTTGGGCAGATATGCAGAAGAAACAGGAAGAGGAAAAAGATTGGTACAAGGAAAAAATGAAATTGCAGGTCTGGACCTTGAAGCAGGTGCCGGTGTATGTGAAGGAAGAATTGATCAAGCTGATCGATAACGGTTCCATGAGAAAAGATGTCTTTGATGACTGCAAAAAGTATAAGGAAGAGATCGAAAAGAACTGGCCGCAGGAACTGAAGGAGTTTGTCTTGGCGAAACTCACTGCATAAGCTGTTCTTCTAGTTCGCTGATGGTATATTCTGCTCGCTCTTCTTCAGAAATATTAAACATGGCGTAGAGAGAGTTTTCATAGTGTTCTTGGACTTCTTCTTCATTAATTTCTCTTAATTCAGCATGAACTTTATCCTCTGCTTTTCTGAAGAGGCGCTCAGCTACCCGGCGCAATTGCCGGTCATGGCAATCCGGAAGAAGATTTCCTCCTCTCAACCTGGTATAGCCAATTATTTGGATCAGTTTTATACGATCTTCTCTTTTTTCGGGAACAATGCTATAGTCCAAAATTTTATATGCTTGGTCGAGGTTCATTGTAATTCAAAGGCCATGCAGGCATCGTCGATGGCTTTTTCTTTTTCTCCTATCTTATGATACGCTATGCTTCTTTGGTTATACAGATCAGCAGAACGAGGATGACGTTTAATTGCTTTGGTAAGAGCAGCAATAGCTTTTTCATAATCTCTTCTCTTAATATCAGCTTCCCTAATATTTTTTGGTAAATAATTGATAGTAAATAATTTTTGATAAATGGAATCAGTTTCTTTAAGGACAGTTCTCCTGACCATCTGTTCCAAGGCTTCTTTCATTGGCGCTCCTGCAGCTATCTCCGCAGTCATATCACAAAGCTGGTGTGTTGGATGTATTCGACCCTTTGCCATCATCTTTTTGATACGGTCTAGCATACTTGGGGTTACATATTCCGGCACTTGTATCCTATATTCTTTTACCATGTTTGCTTTAATTAAGCAATCACTTTATAAATATTTAGTCCCTAACTAGTGATAATTTTAAACTAATTTCCCCACAAAAATGTTATGCTTATCCCGGACGATTTTAGCTTTGACGATCCTCCCTTCCTTAAACGGACAGCCGGGAATGGAGATGTTGCGGTCTTTGGCGGCTCCGATAGAGGAATTAGCAAAACGATCCGGGCACTTTAAGACTACGGTAATAACCTCACCTTCCTTAAAGGGCTTGGGCATATCCTTGGTCTTGCGGATGTTAAAATCCTCTTTGTTCAGTTTTAATTTGATATCGTACTTCTTTTCCCAGGCTTCCAGCAGTGCATAAAATTTGTCCCAGGAGATCTCTTCTGCAGGAATCCTGCCGGTCTTGTATTTAAGGAAATTTTGTATTCCTAAAATTGGCTTGACTTCCAAAGACTTGATGAATTGGATGATTTTTTCCATTTCCTCTTCATTGTATCCTTGGGTCAGGACCGGGGCGACAATTACTTTTAATTTTTTAGAAGCATAAGCAATGACTTCTTTGACGTGTTTGACGTTATAACTTTTAGTTCCGGCGATTAATTTTGCTTTTTCTTCATCAATGGCATCAAGAGAGAGATTGAGCTGTAATTTTGTATATTGAGCAAGGCGGTCTATCATCTCTTTATTTAACAGAGTCCCGTTAGTGTCGATAGAAATAGTATGGACATTTTCCATGGCCTGCAGATCAGCAAAAAGATTTTCCATGTCTGCGTACAGGAATGGTTCGCCTTGCACCCCGATATGCACTTCTACCGGCTCAGCGACAAATTCAATCACTTTCTGCAGTTCTTCCACCAAGTAATCTTTTTCTACCACAAAATCATGTTTGGTGCTGGATAAGCCTTCCGAGATAGAGCAATAGACACAATCTAGATTGCAGGAAGTTACCGGCTTGATCTCGATGATGGATGAATTTCGGTAGACAATGCCGAAAGCGACATTGCCGATCAAGGGAATGCCGGAATTTCGATGGATGTAGGTTACTGGATTGCCGGTCAATTTGTTTTTCAGCTGCTCAAAATATTTTGCTAACAGGAAAGAGAATTTAGTTTCTGCCTTCTCTTGTTCTATTTTTGCAAATTCAATGGTGTTTGAATCAGGAAGGGAGTATTTGGCGATTTTCTCTACCTCTTCCTTGGGAATTTCCGCGTAAAATAATCTAAGCAAGTTTACCTGAAGATGCTCTCCTTTGTCATGGAAGGATAAGGTGCTGAAGTGGAGTTTAGCCATCAGTATCTTATTTTGCCCCTATTTTATAAATTTTCTAGTTGCTGTAATCAAAAGGTGGTAAAATAAACTATAGCCTGAATCTGCAACAAAGTTTTAAAAGAACCGAAGCTCTTAACTTGGATGGGGGCAGATGCAGCTATAATGTCAGCAGAAGTGATACATTCCGCGATGGATAATATAAAGATAACGCTCGAGACCTTGTACGATATGCTTCGCAATGAGAAAAAAAAGGAAGATCTGCAGAAGCTAGATCAGGCGTTTTTCTTTGATGTGGTTGCTTATTTGCGGGAAAAACAAGCACTTCTGGAGATGAAAAAGGAAGGGGAAAATATTTTTGCTGCCGGTGAGAAGGAGAAGCTGGAGTATGAGCTGCGCAGCATCCGGCGGATCCTGAAAGAATTATATGAAAAGCGGGAAAAGAAAATCTTAGATATCGCCATGAACAAGAGCAGGACCGGTTCGGATATCATCGATACCAGCGCTATGTTGCGGGAAGAAAAGGAATTTTATGCTCAGGTCTTGCAAAGTCTTGATCATTTTCGGAGAGGGATTCTGTTGAACTTGTTTCGCGGTGAATTGCCTTCTATCAGCAGCCAGATGCAGAGAATAGAAATTAACCTGGAGCAGAGAAAGGAACAGATCAAAGCGGAGTTGCAGCAATCGCAGGCTCGGGAAGATAAAAAACCTATGGCCAAAATCCGTTTCACTCATCCTACACCAAGCTTTGTCTGGAAGGACATGAAAGTGTACGGCCCTTTTGATGTCGGTGAGGAGACCGAGATTTTCCCGGAAGTGGCGGAGTTGTTGATACGAAAAGGAAGAGCGGAGAAGCTGTAGAATAAATTTTTAGTTTTAGCTGAGTTAATTTTTTAAAATACACTTATTCTACAAAGGCCATGCTCAAAAAATTCATCACTGCAGATAATAGTGAATCTTTCATGAATGAAGAAGTAGGCGAAAGCTATCATTCACATACTGGTGGAGTAGAAGAAGCTTTGAAAAAATATGCTGTTCCCTGCAAGATCAAGGAATTGGCGAAAACCGGGAAAATTAGAATTCTGGATGTCTGTTTTGGGATGGGCTACAACTCAGCTATGGCTATCTCTGTAGCTTTAGAAGAAAATCCCGATTGTGAAATAGAAGTAGTGGGTTTGGAGTATGACCAAAATATCATCTCTAAAATCCAGGAAGTCAATCCGCCCATCGCTTTTTTCAGTCATTACAAGAAGTTAACTCCGCAAGCTTTAGGGTTTACAGAAGGAAATGTTTCTGTGAAAGTGCTTCTTGGTGATGCGCGGGAAATGGTAAAAACTCTTTCAGAAAATCATTTTGATGCTGTTTTCTTTGATCCTTTCTCTCCCAAAACAGCGCCAGAGATGTGGCAGGAACATTTCTTTGCGGAAATGTATCGGGTGATGAAGAATTCCGCGATTTTGGCGACCTACAGCTGCGCGCGCATGGCTCGGGATAATATGAGCAAGGCTGGATTGATGTATGACGATGGACCGATTTTAGGCAGAAGAGGACCGGGAACGATTGCCACGAAGTGGATGGATATCTTTTCTAATCCCTAAATATTTATAAATAACAATCTTGACACTTACCTACCATTTAATCATCTGGAGGGAAAAAATGAAAGACAAAAAAATAGCTAGTTTGGGTTTGGCTATGCTGGTAGGTGCTTGCGGGACAGCACTTAATGGCGTAATTCCAGCACACAGTTTAGGCGTCGGCAGCTGTGGAAATAATAATGACACTGGCACATTGCAATGGACAGAAACCGTTTCCAGAGACAAAAGTAAGTATTCGTTAGAATTGTGTTTTGAAAGCAAGGGTTTTTGCAATTCTATGGCCGATGCATATGTAGTCTTTGATGGTTTTAGCAAACACAGACAGCGTAATGGGTACCAATTAGCTGATAAAAAAGATACAAAAGATACTGTTACTGGCCCGAATAATGAATGGGTCATCTGTAGAGAATATGATTTTGTTAGACAGTAAAGTCCTTCAGAATTAATTTTTCTTCTTTTAAGCAGGATTGATGTACGATGATGGGCCGATTCTCGGCCGCAGAGGCTCGGGAACGATTGCTACTAAATGGTTGTAAAAATTTATAAATAGCTCTCTAGTTCTCATTATTATGTCCTTAATTGAAAAAATCAGTTCGAGTAAAACAGTCAGTATAGCTTTAGTTTTGGGAAGCTTAGGTTGCTCCCAATTAGTTTCACCTCCCGCTCCGCAGGCACCGATTGAGCCTGTTTTACCTTCTCAAGTAGAAGCGCAAAAAGCGCATTCCGTAAATGGTAAATTGCTGAAAAAAGGTTTAAAAAAAGAGCATAGTCGTGAACTTAACTTTTTGTGGAAAATTGAAGCCTAACTATATAGTAACTGAAAAGGAATTGAACTTACAAATCATAGTTCCAGCCAAGAAAATGAAAGAGTTACTGATATAAGGGGAAGCTTGCGCATACAACCTGCCTACAGCGAGTCTAGCCTAAGCTTTCTCACAATCAACAGGTCACCCTTAAATCAGTCGAATAGGTAGTAAAAAGAAGGATTATTTATATATTTTATGTTGAAATTAACTCCATATGCTTATGCTTCATCTCCGATTATTTTTTAAATAAGTACATACTTCTCTATTTCTTATGAAAATACTTACCATCCACGCCGATTTCATCGAATTTGAAGCCAAGAAGAAAGCATTTTCTGCGGCTGAGGAGGGCGTTGAGAAAGGTAAACGAGTTCGAGTTGAAGAATGTTTAGTGGTCTTTTCTGCAGTTGAGAAGAAGGATGAGGAGAATGTCGCGGCAGTGCTGCAGAAGTATCTGCAGGAAATCAAGAATATTTCACAACAGGTCAATGCCAAGACCTTGGTGTTATATCCGTATGCCCATCTGAGTTCTACCTTGTCTGATCCCAAAGTGGCGGAAGATTTCCTAAAAAATGCTGAGCAGAAATTACGGGCAGAGAAATATACTGTCTTTAGAGCGCCCTTCGGCTGGTATAAGAGTTTCACTATCTCCTGCAAAGGACATCCACTCTCTGAATTGAGCAGGCAGTTCAGCGCGGAAGAAACGTTATCCTTGAAGAAAGAAGGAAAGGATGAGCCGTTTGTCTTTGATGAGAAGAAGTTACGCAATGATGAGAAAGTATTATTGACTTCTGCATTGCTGGTAGGAAAGGCGGTCAAGAATCTGCATCCTACAGCGGAAGTTACTGCCTTAGGGTTTTATCATAATCAAGCCTATGTGGATGTGGCCGGTACAGAGATTCATATGGATGAGGTTGCGTCGGTAGAAGCGCAAGCTTGTTCTGAATTGTCCAGGCATTTTCCCATTGAAAAGATTGCGGTGCAGCAGATCACCAATGCCTTGCAGAAAAGCATGGTGCAGGATATCGGCAAAAGCGCAGTTGGTTATTCTATTGATGGAATGAAAGTTGTTCCTTTGTATAAAGATCCGTTTGTGGGCTTGGATAAAGTAAAAGCGTTGAAGATATTGAATCAGTCTAAAGTCTATTGGAAGAATAATGCGAACAATACCCAGCTTACCAGAGTATATGTAGTTGGTTTTGATGCTGCTGGTAAGTTGGAGGAATTTTTAAAGAAGAAGGGAGAGGCTGAATCCAGATCGCATTTAAAGATAGGAAAAGAAATGGGCTTGTTTGTGAATTCGGAATTAGTCGGTCCGGGACTACCATTATTAGCTCCGAAGGGTATGATCATCCGTGAGGAGATTATTTCATATTTGTGGGAACTGCATAAGGATAAAGGATATCAGAAAGTCTGGACTCCCCATATTGCCAAGGAGCAGTTGTACAAGACATCCGGACACTGGGATAAGTTTGGCGATGAATTGTTTAAAGTCAAAGGGAAGACTGATAATTTCATTCTGAAGCCGATGAACTGCCCGCATCACATGCAGATCTTTGATTCGTTCTCTTTTTCGTACAGAGATTTACCGGTACGGTATTTTGAGCCAGCGACGATATATAGAGATGAGAAGTCGGGACAATTGCTGGGTTTGAGTAGAGTAAGAGCGATTACCCAGGACGATGGACATTTATTTTGCCGGGTTTCGCAGATCAAACAGGAAGTGGCTGCGATTGTTTCTGTGATTCGTGAATTTTATTCCACCTTAGGTATGGATAAGGAGTATTGGGTTTCCCTTTCTGTTCGCGGTGGGGATAAGTCGAAGTATTTAGGATCGGATGATGTATGGGAGATTGCGGAATCGTCACTAGAAGAAGCGGCGAAAGAGAATAAACTGAATTATAAACGGATAGAAGGTGAAGCTGCGTTTTATGGGCCTAAATTGGACTTTTTATTTAAGGATTCACTTGGTCGTGAGTGGCAGTTAGCAACCATTCAATGTGATTTCAATTTGCCTGAACGCTTTAATCTTGGATATATGAATGAAGAGAGCAAGAAAGAAAGGCCGGTGGTGATACATCGGGCGATATCTGGTTCATTGGAGAGATTTATGAGTGTTCTGATTGAACATTTTGCGGGAAAGTTTCCGTTGTGGTTAAGTCCGGTGCAGATGAAGATTGTTACTGTGAATGATAGGAATATTGATTTTGCGAAGAGCGTAGTGAAACTTTTGCGAGAACAGAATATTCGAGTAGAATTGGATGATCGGACTGAGAGCGTTGGTAGGAAGGTTAGAGATGCGCAATTAGAAAGAGCTAATTATATTGTAACTGTCGGCGATAAGGAAGTAGAGAAGAAAGTGCTTGCGGTTCGTGATCGTGAAGGTGCAGTGAAGTTTGATGTTTCTGTGCAGAAGTTTGTGACGGAAGTTGTGGAGGAGGTAAGGGAGAGAAGGTTGTAATTAGACAAGACTTAGCAAAAGCAATATCTTTGTGTGCATAAGTTCCACCGTAACGTCCGGCAGTTGCTTTTAATCCAATAGCATTTGTTTTTTCGACCCATTCTTTTACACTGATTTTATAACTATTTAATCCAGCTTTGCTTCTAATTATGGCATATTCGCCATAATTAAAGTGTGGGTTATTTATCCTTTCCCAGATGCCCAAAAATTCTACAGTATTTCTATTTCTGAGCCAATCTGAAATAAAGAAATCGCCATCTTTTGCTTTCAACATATCAGTAATAGAGATGTAATCCTCCTCTTCTACACTTATTATTGATATTTCAGTTCCTTTTACAATGATCTTAGTCATTCTAGAAATACTACAAGGGTGGTTTATATAGTTTAGCCGGGGTTGTCCAGTGGATAATATAGAAAATTTAAACCACCTGATGCTACAGAATTTTGAAGGATCAAGCCCTATTGAATTTGTCTAGTGG